>JAQZAY010000380.1 GCA_029239415.1 Pseudomonas sp.
GCCACTGTCGTCGCTGCGCCGGGCGAACGAGCGCAGGCTGGCGGTGATGCGCCCCATGCGGTCGATCAGGTCGTTCATGGTCAGCAGGTTGGCGCTGGCGGTGTCCATGGCGCCGCGTTCCAGGAAGCGCACGGTGTTGCCGGACAGGGTGCGCAAGGCGGCCAGCGGCTGGTTCAGTTCATGGGCGATGCTGGTGGACATCTGCCCGATGGCGGCCAGTTTGCCGGCCTGCACCAGTTCGTCCTGGGCCTGGCGCAGTGTTTGTTCGGCCTGACGGCGCTCACGGATCTGACCCTTGAGCCGCTCGTTGCTGGCGCGCAGGTCGGCCGTGCGTTCGGCGATGCGTCGCTCCAGGTGACTGTTGGCCTGCTCCAGCGCCTCGCGGGCCGCCAGGCGCGTGGCCAGCACCTTGCGCCGCTCGTTCCAGGCGATCAGTACGATGGTCAGCAAGGCGAAGAAGAACCCGGCCAGCACGCCCTGGATCATCGCCTCGCGCTTGAGCTCGTGCAGCGGCGTGAGCAAGGTCAGGCGCCAGGGCGTGTCGGCCAGGCGGCGTGTCTGGGCCAGGTAGGTCACGGCACGGCGCTGCGCGTCTTCGCCCTCGGTCTGTTCGAGGGCCGGGAAGGTCAGCAGCTCGGTCCCATCGCCCAGCACCTCACGGTCCAGGGGCTGCAGTTCGTTGATCGGCCACCAGTAGTATTGCAGGCTGCGCGCCAGGCGTTCCTTGACCTCCGGCGTCAATGGCCAGACCGACTTGAGGCGCCGCGCCGGATCGCTGGACAGGATGATCACGCCATTCTCGTCGCTGACGAAAGCCTCCAGGCGCGCGCGCTGCCAGCGTTCCTCCAGGGTGTCCAGGCCGACCTTGATCACCGCCACGCCCTTGATCCGGCCGTGCTCCTCCAACCCATGGGCCAGGTAGTAGCCGGGGTCGCCGGTGGTGCTGCCGATGCCATAGAAGCGCCCTGGCCGGCCGCGCACCGCATCCTGGAAGTAGGCACGAAACGACAGGTCTTCGCCCAGGAACGAGTTGGCATCGCGCCAATTGCTGGTGGCCTGGACGCGCCCGCTGGTGTCGAGGATGAAGATGGCCTTGCTGCGGCTGCGCCGGTTCAGGCCTTCGAGGTAGTCGTTGACGGCCTGGCGTCCCTCACCCTCCGAGCTTTCGAGCAGGGTCGACACACTGTCTTCCAGCTCCAGCAAGCTGGGCAGGTAGGTGTACTTGCTGATCTCGCTTTCGACGGTACGGGCGTGCAATTCGAGCTGGCGTTCGCCGTTTTCGCTCAGGCTGCGGATGCCGCTGCGCTCGCTCAGCATGAACGCCACGCAGCCCAGGCCGACCATCAGCAGGACGATCAGGGGCGGCAGCAGCATTTGGCGGATCAGACGGGATTTCACGGCAAAGGCAGGCGTATCGGACAAGGGCAGGGCGGGGTCGCATTTCATCACAGTGCCCTCGCCGTCACCAGCGCCCATTGCCCGTCCAGGCGAACAATGGGCGCCTTCAGCCTCAGTGTTGCAGGATCTTGCTGAGGAATTGCTGAGTACGTTCGTGGCGTGCGCTCGGGTTGCCGAAGAAATCTTCCTTCTGGCAGTCCTCGATGATGCTGCCCTTGTCCATGAAGATCACCCGATTGGCGACCTTGCGCGCGAAGCCCATTTCGTGGGTCACGCACATCATGGTCATGCCCTCGTGGGCCAGTTCGACCATGACGTCCAGCACTTCGTTGACCATTTCCGGGTCCAGCGCCGAGGTCGGTTCGTCGAACAGCATCACGATCGGGTCCATGGACAGGGCGCGGGCGATCGCCACACGCTGTTGCTGGCCGCCGGACAATTGCCCAGGATGCTTCTTGGCGTGCGCGCTCAGGCCCACACGATCGAGCAGGGCCAGGCCCTTCTTGTTGGCCTCCGCCTCGCTGCGGCCGAGCACCTTGCGCTGGGCGATGGTGAGGTTTTCGGTGATCGACAGGTGCGGGAACAGCTCGAAGTGCTGGAACACCATGCCGACCCGGGAGCGCAGCTTGGGCAGGTTGGTCTTCGGGTCGGCGATGGAGGTGCCATCGACGACGATGTCACCCTTCTGGAAGGGTTCCAGCGCGTTGACGCACTTGATCAGGGTCGACTTGCCCGAACCGGACGGCCCGCAGACCACCACGACTTCGCCTTTCTTCACCTCGGTGCTGCAATCGGTCAGCACCTGGAAGTCGCCGTACCATTTGTTGACGTTCTTGATGGAAATCATACGGTGATCCTTTTTTGCAGGCGCTTGACCAGCCAGGAAGCGGAGAAACTGATGATGAAGTACACGACACCGGCGAAGATCAGGAACTCGTGGGAGCGTCCGATGATGTCCCCGTTGGCGCGCGACGCGTTGAGGAAGTCGACCAGGCCCACGGTATAGACCAGCGAGGTGTCCTGGAACAGGATGATGCTCTGCTGCAGCAGCAGCGGGGTCATCTTGCGGAAGGCCTGAGGTAGGATGATCAGGCGCATGGTCTGGCCATAGGTCATGCCCAGCGCCTGGGCGGCGCCCATCTGGCCTTTGGCGATGGATTGCACGCCGGCGCGCACGATTTCGCAGAAGTAGGCCGCCTCGAACATCATGAAGGCGACCACGCACGAGGTGAAGGCGCCGATCGGGGTATCCTCGCCGGTGATCCAGCGCAGCACGAAGGGCACCGCCAGGTAGAACCCGGTGATCACCAGCAGCAGGGGAATCGAGCGGAAGTAGTTGACGTAGGCGCCCGCCACCCTCGACATCAGCTTGTTCGACGACAGTCGCATCAGAGCCAGCAGGGTACCCAGCACGATACCGCCGATCACGCCCATGATCATGAGCTCCATGGTCAGCAGCATGCCGTCCCAGAGCGCCGGCAGGGCCGGTATGATTTCACTGAAATCCAGTTCCATTTACTTGCCTCCCACGGAGATCAGGCCAGGCACCGCGACTTTCTTCTCGATCAGGCGCATGAGCAACATCAGGCCCATGTTCAGGGTGAAGTAGATCAGCGTGGCGAGGGTGAAGGCTTCGAACAGGTTGGCGGAGAACTCGGCGGTCTGCTTGGTCTGTGCCAGCAGCTCCATCAGGCCGATCAGCGAGGCCACCGACGAGTTCTTGAACACGTTCAGGAACTCCGAGGTGAGCGGCGGAATGATGATCCGGTAGGCCTGGGGCAGCAATACGGTGGTGTAGATCTGCGAAGTCCGAAAGCCCATGGCCCGTGCGGCGGATTCCTGGCCGCGCGGCAATGCCTGGATGCCAGTACGGACCTGCTCGCAGACGCGCGCGGCGGTGAACAGGCCCAGGCAGATGATCACGCTGATCAGGGCCGAGGTCGTCGGGTTCAGGTCCTGCTTGAACCATTCCTGCAGGCCTTCGGGCAACAAGTCCGGTACCAGGAAGTACCAGAGGAACAGCTGCACCAGCAGTGGCACGTTGCGGAACAGCTCCACGTAGGCAGTGGCGATTCCCGATACCAGCCGGTTTTGCACGGTGCGCATCACGCCCAGGATCGAGCCGAGCAGCAATGCGATGATCCATGCGCAGATGGCGATGGCGATGGTCCAGCCCAGACCGGTGACGTACCAGTCCAGATAGATCTCGCTGCCCACGCCGGTGGACTTGAAGAACACGCCCCAGTCC
>JAQZAY010000381.1 GCA_029239415.1 Pseudomonas sp.
GCCGAGGAAATGCTGACGGTAGACCTCGTCCAGCTGGGCGAAGTGGTAGCTGCCGCTGATGCGGTCGGTGAACGCATAGTCGAAGCCGGCCAGGTCGAACTCTTCGCCGGCCACGGTCGCGCCGAAACGGTTGTTCTTGTTGTTGATCGCGATGTCTTCACGGTTGGTGTTGTCGCGGTCCTTGGCTTTCTCCAGGCGGCCGCCGATGAGCGTGAAGCGTTCCAGGTCCTCGGAACTGACCAGGGCGCCTTCGAACGTCTGCGGCAGGATGCGCCCGTCGTTGGGCTGCACGGTCGGCAGGTCCGGGATCAGCGTACCGACCTTGAGCTCGGTTTTGGAGATGCGCACCTTGCCGGTCAGGCCCAGCTTGGAGTACTCGTCCGCGGCACGTCCGTCGTCATGGGTCGGCAACAGGCCGGTACCGGTGCGGTCCGGGCTGGAGTCGAGCTTGACCCCCAGCATGCCGAGCGCGTCCACGCCGAAGCCGACCGTGCCGTCGGTGTAGCCGGACTGGACGTTGAGCATGAACCCCTGGGCCCATTCGTCGCGCTTGGACTGCTGACGGCTGGTGCCATCGCGAAAGTCACGATTGAAGTACATGTTGCGGGTTTCGAGGGTCGCCTTGCTGTCCTCGAAAAAGGCAGCCTGACTCACGGGCGCTACGCTGGCGAACGCCAGGGCACAGGTGATGGCCGAGGGACGGGCGGAACAGGATCGGTGTGGCGCACGCGCCGAGGGCTGCGGTGGCAGCATATCGATGACTCCATTTCTTGTTCTTATTGGACGCACAGTCGAGGTGCAGAACCGGCATCTTTGCTGTGCCGTGGTGCGATGCTAGGAAATGAACCTTTCACCAAGCTTTCAATTTGAAAGGATTGTTACAAGGGGCTTCACGACCGCGCCGGCAGGGTACACTCCGCGCCATCCACCGATTGGCGAGGGGAGACAACGATGCGTGTGCTGCTGGTCGAAGACCACCTGCAACTGGCTGAAAGCGTGGCCCAGGCCCTCAAGAGCACGGGACTGACGGTCGATGTGCTGCACGACGGCGTTGCCGCGGACCTGGCCCTGGCCAGCGAGGATTATGCGGTGGCGGTATTGGACGTCGGCCTGCCGCGCATGGACGGTTTCGAGGTGCTGGCGCGCCTGCGTGGGCGGGGACGCAACCTGCCGGTGCTGATGCTCACCGCGCGTAGCGACGTCAAGGATCGGGTCCATGGGCTCAACCTGGGCGCCGATGACTACCTGGCCAAGCCCTTCGAGCTGAGCGAGCTGGAGGCGCGGGTCAAGGCGCTGCTGCGGCGCAGCGTACTCGGCGGCGAGCGTCAGCAGCGCTGCGGCCCCCTGGTCTACGACCTCGATACCCGCCGTTTCAGTCTGGGCGAGGAGACCCTGGCCCTGACCTCGCGCGAGCAGAGCGTGCTCGAAGCGCTGATCGCCCGGCCAGGTCGGGTGATGAGCAAGGAGCAGCTGGCCGCCCAGGTCTTCGGCCTGGACCAGGAGGCCAGCCCCGACGCCATCGAGATCTACGTCCACCGCCTGCGCAAGAAGCTCGACGGCCAGCCGGTGGCCATCGTCACCTTCCGCGGCCTGGGTTATCTGCTCGAGCACCGCGATGCGTGACACCGGCAGCCTGCGTGGGCGCTTGCTGTGGAACCTGGCGCTGCTGCTGGTGGTGCTGATGACCGCCAGCGGCCTGAGTGCCTACTGGAACGGGCGCGAGGCGGCCGATACCGCCTATGACCGGACCCTGCTGGCCTCGGCGCGGACCATCGCCGCCGGCCTGTCCCAGCGTGACGGCACGCTCAGCGCCGACGTGCCCTACGTGGCCCTGGACACCTTCGCCTACGACAGCGCCGGGCGGATCTACTACCAGGTGCTGGACATCCACCAGCGGCTGATCTCGGGTTACGAGCACCTGCCCGCGCCGCCCGCCGATACCCCGCGCACCGACGACTACCCCGCCCTGGCACGGTTCTACAACGCCCGGTACCTGGGCGAGAACGTCCGTGTGGTCAGCCTGCTCAAGGCTGTCAGCGAGCCGAACATGAATGGCATGGCGGAGATCCGCGTGGCCGAGACCGAGGAGGCGCGCGTCAGCATGGCCCGCAGCCTGATGGCCGATACGTTGCTGCGCCTGGGGATGCTGGCGTTGGGCGCGCTGCTGATGGTCTGGTTCGCGGTGAGCGCGGCCTTGCGCCCGCTGGAACGTCTGCGCACGGCGGTCGAGGAGCGCCAGCCGGACGACCTGCGGGCCCTGCCGGTGGTGCAGGTGCAGCGCGAACTGGAGCCGCTCGTGCGTGCGCTGGATCACTTCACCGAACGGCTGCGGGGCCAGTTCCAGCGCCAGGCGCAGTTCATCGCCGAGGCGGCCCATGAACTGCGCACGCCCCTGGCGGTGCTCAAGGCACGGGTCGAGCTGGGCCTGCGCGCCGAGGACCCGGAGATCTGGCGGCAGACGCTGGAATCGGCCGTGCAGGGCACCGATCGCCTGACCCACCTGGCCAACCAGCTGCTCTCGCTGGCGCGGGTGGAGAACGGTGCCCGGGCGATCGCCGAGGGCGGTGCCCAGCGCCTGGATCTCAGTCAGCTGACCCGTGAACTGGGCATGGCCATGGCACCGCTGGCCCACGCCCGTGGTATCTCCTTGGCCCTGGAGGCGCAGGCCCCGGTCTGGCTCAAGGGCGAACCGACCCTGCTCAACGAGTTGCTCAGCAACCTGGTGGACAACGCCCTGGCCCACACGCCTTCCGGCGGCGACGTGGTGCTTCGGGTGCTGGCGCCAGCGGTGCTCGAGGTCGAGGACGATGGACCGGGTATCCCGGAAAGCGAACGCGAACGCGTTTTCGAGCGTTTCTACCGGCGCGGCCCGCAGGGCACCGGGCTGGGCCTGGCGATCGTGGGCGAGATCTGCCGCGCGCACCTGGCGCAGATCACCCTGCACGACGGCGAGAACGGCGGGCTGAAGGTGCGCGTCAGCTTCATCGCCGACTGACCTTCAGCGCAGCAGGCCGCGTGCGTGCAGCAGCTCGGCCGCCTCCAGCCGGGTGCCGGCCGGCAGGCTCAGGTGACGGTAGGCGGGCAGGGTGTCGAGCGCGCGTCCCGGCTCGCCCTGGCTCACGTGCCGGGCCAGTTGCACGATGTCGATGTAGTCGATGCGTGCGGTGTGGCGATCCAGGTCCTGGATCTGTCCCGGCAATCGCACCAGCTGCTCGGGAAACTCCCAGGCACTGAGGATCTTGTCGCCCAGCGCCGGCTGGATCTGTTCGATGACATGATCCAGGCAGACCGGGTCGGAGAGCAGTTCGTTGTGTTCCTGGGCATGGATCAGGATCGGCAGGGCGCCGATCTGGTGTACCAGCCCGCCCAGCGCGGCCTGATCCGGCGTGAGCCGGGTGTAGCGGCGGCACAGCTCGTAGCTGATACCGGCCACTTCCAGGCTGCTGGTCCAGATCGCCCGCAGCTTCTGTTCCACCGCCGGCTCGCGGGCATGGAAGATCTGTTCGATGACCAGGCCGATCGCCAGGTTGCAGCTGTAGTTGACGCCCAGGCGCGTGATGGCCGTGTGCAGGTCGGTGACCTCCACGGTCGCCCGCAGCAGCGGGCTGTTGACCACCTTGATCAGGCGCGCCGCCAGCGCGGCG
>JAQZAY010000044.1 GCA_029239415.1 Pseudomonas sp.
TCACGTGCCAGCAGACTTTCAAGTGCGATAAGGTGCGGCTCTGTTTCTGACACCTGCCGCCTGGAAAGTTGATTATGCATTCCGTATTTATCGTGGACGACCACCCCGTCATTCGCCTGGCTGTTCGCATGCTGCTCGAAAACCAGAGCTACAAGGTCATCGGGGAGTCGGACAACGGCGTCGATGCCATGCAGATGATTCGCGAAGCCAAGCCCGATCTGGTCATCCTCGACATCAGCATTCCCAAGCTGGATGGCCTGGAGGTGCTTTCACGCTTCAAGGCCATGGCCATGCCGCTGAAAGTACTGGTGCTTACCGCCCAGTCCCCTGCCCTGTTCGCGGTACGCTGCATGCACTCCGGCGCCGCTGGCTACGTCTGCAAGCAGGAAGACCTGAGCGAGCTGCTCAGTGCCATCAAGGCCGTGCTTTCTGGCTACAACTACTTTCCCAGCCAGGCGATCAAGCCAGGCCAGGAAGGCAACTGCAGTCATGACCTGGAACTGTTTCGCAAGGTCAATGACCGCGAACTGATGGTCTTGCAACTTTTTGCCCAGGGGCGCAGCAACAAGGAAATCGCCAAGGGCATGTTTCTCAGCAACAAGACGGTCAGCACCTACAAGAAGCGTTTGATGCAGAAGTTGCAGGCCGAGTCGCTGGTCGACCTGATCGACATGGCCAAACGCAATGCACTCGTGTGAACCTGGCCATGTCCAGGTGCATCGTCCATCGATGGCTGCTGTGCCTGTCGCTGATCACCACGGGTGCGATAGCGGCTGACAGCGCCCCAGCAGCCACCTATGAATTGCTGGCGCGCTCGAGCGAGGCATTTCCCACGCTGCCGCTGACCGACGAACAGCGGCGCTGGCTGGAGGGCAAGCCTGCCCTGGTGCTGGGCACCTCGGCACCGGACTACCCGCCTTTCGACATCACCGCTGGAAATCGCGACTACCAGGGCCTGACCGCCGACTACGCCGGCCTGATCGGAGCCGCGCTGGGCCTGCCCATCAGGATCGAGCGCTTCGCTTCGCGCCAGGAGGCGGTCGATGCGCTGGTCGAGGGTCAGATCGATCTGCTGGGCAGCGCCAACGGTTTCGAAGCCGTGCAAGAGCAGGTGGTGCTGTCCGAGCCGTATGCGATCGACCAGCCGGTGCTGGTCACCCGCGAGGACGAGAAGCGCCCGCTGGACATGGGCCTGGAGGGCATGCGCCTGAGCATGCTGTATCACTATCTGCCGCTGGACGAGGTACACGCGGCCTACCCCAAGGCCACCCTGCTGTCCTACCCCTCCTACCAGAATGCGCTCAACGCCGTGGCGTTCGATGAGGCCGACGTGTTCATCGGCGACACCATCTCCACTCACTACCTGATCAACCAGGGTCACCTGCCCAACATCAAGATGGCCAACTTCGGCAAGCACGAGCCCGTGGGATTCAGCTTCGCCGTGCGGCGCGGCAACACGGTGCTGCTGGACCTGCTCAACGCCACGCTCGAGCGCGTGTCCGCCGCCACCCGCGAAGACATCTTCAAACGCTGGAGCGCGGGCAGCGCCAGTCTGCTCACCGACCGCAAGCTGCACCTGTCGCCGCGCGAGGAGCGCTGGCTGCAGACCCATCCTACGGTGCGCGTGGTGGTCAACGAAAGCGCGGCGCCGCTGACCTTCTTCGACAACCATGGCAACTTCAGAGGCATCAGCGCCGACCTGCTGGAGCTGATCCGCCTGCGTACCGGCCTGCGCTTCGAGGTCCAGTCGGCGTCGGGCGTCAGCGACATGCTCAGGCAGCTGCATGAAGGCCGGGGCGATGTGATCGCGGCCATTTCCTCTGGCGTCGAACGCAGTGCATTGCTGAACATCAGTCGTCCCTACCTGGAGAACTCCCATGTCCTGGTGACCCGCAGCGGCAAGGGCCAGCCCACCTCGCTCGAGCAACTGGCCGGGCGCAGCATCGCGGTCACGCGCGACAGCGCCATGACCGAGCTGCTGGCCACCCACTATCCGCAGATCCAGCAATCGGTGGCAGAAAGCGCGTCTCATGCCGCGGCCCTGCTCGGCAGCGGCCAGGTCGACGCCGCGGTCATGGCGCTGATAAATGCCAATTTCGTCGTCGCCAGCAACGCCGGGTTGACGATTCGCAACAGCGTCGGCGCCGATCCCGCCACGTTTTCCATGGCCACCTCGCACCAGGCGCTCGAACTCGCCTCGATCCTGGACAAGGCATTGCTCAGCATTTCACCCGAGGAGCTGGGGGTGATCAACAGCCGCTGGCGTGGCTACAGCACCCACGACGATGCCTACTGGCAGACCTACCGGCACCTGATCCTGCAGGTGGTGGTCGGCACCAGCCTGATGTTGCTGCTTTCGCTGGTCTGGAATGCCCGGCTGCGGGGCCAGATCAAACAACGCCAGGCCGCCGAGCGGGCACTGGGCGACCAGCTGGCGTTCATGCGCGCCCTGCTCAACGGCACGCCTCATCCGATGTACGTACGCGATCGCGACGGCTGCCTGCTGAGCTGCAATGAAAGCTACCTTGAGGCAGTCGATGCCAGGAGCGAGGAAGTCATCGGCAAGCGCCTGCACGACGGCCTGTTCGGTCATGACGACGTCACCCGGCAGATAGAGGCCGACTATCGCAAGGTCATGGCCCACGGCAAGCCTCTGATCCAGGATCGCCCGCTGCGCCTGCAAGGCCGCGAACTGACGATCTACCACTGGATCCTCCCCTACCACGACTCGCTGGGCGACACCCAGGGCATCATCGGTGGCTGGATCGATATCAGCGAGCGGCGCAAGCTGGTGCAGGACCTGAGCCTGGCCAAGCAGCAGGCCGACGATGCGAACCGCGCCAAGAGCACCTTCCTGGCCACCATCAGCCACGAGATCCGCACCCCGATGAACGCGGTGATCGGCATGCTCGAGCTTGCCCTGAGACGGGCCGAACAAGGCCTGGCCGACCGACCGGCGATCGAGATCGCCTATCACTCGGCCAAGGACCTGCTGGGCCTGATCGGCGATATCCTCGACATTGCGCGCATCGAGTCCGGCCACATGACCCTGGCCCCCGAGCCGGTTGCGCTGGACGGGCTGGTCGAATCGGTGGGCCGGGTGTTCGACGGCCTGGCTCGCCAGAAGGGCCTGGTGCTGGAGGTGCTGATCGAGCCGACCTCGCGGCGCCAGGCCTTGCTCGATCCACTGCGTTTCAAGCAGGTGCTGTCGAACCTTGTCAGCAATGCGATCAAGTTCACCGAGCAAGGTTACGTGCGCATCCACCTGGAGGTGCGCGAGGCCGACAGCGGTCCGGTCCTGGACCTGGAGGTCTGCGACAGCGGCGTCGGCATCCACGCGCACGACCAGCGCCACCTGTTCAGCCCGTTCGCCCAGGTAGACCCGCACAGCGCTACCGGGCGAAGCGGTACCGGGCTTGGCCTGGTGATCAGCCGCAACCTGTGCGAGCTGATGGGCGGGCAACTGGAACTCGACAGCCTGCAGGGTGTGGGCACCCGGGTTCGCTTGCTGATGCCCCTGCAGATCGTACCCCCTGGCGCCAGCGCCGTGGCGCCACGCCCACGGCAGCAGGCGCCGGACCCACGGCTACGGGTCCTGGTGGTCGACGACCATCCGGCCAACCTGCTGCTGATGGCCCAGCAACTAGGCTACCTGGGCCTGTTCCAGCAAAGCGCGGGCAGCGGCGAGGAAGGCCTTGGCGCCTGGCGGCGTGGCCGCTTCGACGTGTTGATCATCGACTGCAACATGCCTCGCATGAGTGGCTACCAGCTGGCCGCGGCGGTACGCGCCGAAGAGCGTGCGTGCAAGCGCACTCCCTGCACGATCCTCGCGTACACCGCCAACGCGCAACCCGAGGTGCGCCAGCGGTGCCTGGATGCCGGCATGGATGACTGCCTGCTCAAGCCCATCAGCCTCCAGGCCCTGGGCGAGCGCTTGGCGAGCGTGCCATGCCCGCGCCTCGCGGCCAACGCAGCTGATGCCCCCTTCGACCTGCAGGGCCTGGGCGCCATCGTGGGCGACAGCCGCGTCGCGCACGGCAAACTGCTGGAGGCCGTGCGCCAGAGCCTGAGGGAGGATTTGCGCGTGCTCCTGGCCATCGACCCGCAAAGCCACGCAGACCTGCTCAAGGACCAGGCGCACAAGATCATCAGCGCCGCCCGGATGATCGAGGCAGCACCGCTGGAACACGCCTGCGGGCAACTGGAGGCTGCGTGCGCGCAGCAGGCTCCGCCGCCCTTGCTCAGGCAGCAGCGCCAGCGGGTGGCACGGCAGATGCGCCGCGTGGAAAATGCCCTGGCCCGGCAACTGCAGCGCCAGGCCCCTGAGTAGGGCGCAATGCCACACGCCGCGAGACAGGCAGCGAGGCGGCTTAGCTGATAGAATCTGCGGCGTATTTACCTAAGAGGATTGTTTCATGGCCACTAACCGTTCCCGTCGTCTGCGCAAAAAACTCTGTGTGGACGAGTTCCAGGAATTGGGTTTCGAATTGAATCTGGATTTCAAAGAAGATCTGGATGACGAGGCAATCGATGCATTCCTCGATGCTTTCCTGACCGAAGCCATGGATGCCAACGGCCTTGACTACGTTGGCGGCGATGATTTCGGCCTGGTCTGCCTGGCCAACCGCGGCTCGGTCAGCGAAGAGCAGCGCGCTGCCGTCGAAGCCTGGCTCAAAGGCCGTGGCGAGCTGACCAAGGTTGAAGTCAGCCCACTGCTGGACGCCTGGTACCCGGACAAGCCGATCAACCCGGCTGTCTGATACCGCTGTCCAGACATGGAAGAAGGCCATCCCCGAGGGATGGCCTTTTTTTTGGTTGCGTCAGTCGGCCAGCTTTGCGTCGAACGGGGTCCATCTGCGACGCGCTTGGGGCATAATGCGCGCTATGTCTTCACAGGGGCCTTCACCTTTCAACGCCTCGTTTCTTCACCCCTCGCCTGCAGGGTTTTCGTACTCATGATCAAATCGCTTCGCCCTCTGCTGCTCGCCGGCCTGCTCCTGCCACTGGCAATGCCAAGCCAGGCCGCCCCCGTCAACACCACCCTGTCGCCGAAGGTGCAACAGGCGCTCAAGGCCAACAAGCTGCAGGACTCGGCGCTGTCGCTGGTGATGCTGCCGCTGGATGGCCCGGGTACAGCGACCGTGTTCAACGCCGATGTCTCGGTCAATCCGGCCTCGACCATGAAGCTGGTCACCACCTATGCCGCCTTGGAACTGCTCGGCCCTACCCATCAATGGAAGACAGAGTTCTTCACCGACGGTGCGCTGAGCAATGGCGTGCTCAACGGCAACCTGTATCTCAAGGGCGGTGGCGATCCCAAGCTGAACATGGAGAAGCTCTGGCTGTTGATGCGCGACCTGCGCGCCAATGGCGTGCGCACCATCACCGGCGACCTGGTGCTGGACCGCAGCCATTTCGTGCAGCCGAACCTGCCGCACTTCGACGATGATGGCGGCGATGTGAACAAGCCCTTCCTGGTCAGGCCCGATTCGCTACTGGTCAACCTCAAGGCCCTGCGTTTCGTGGCCCGCAATGACGGCGGCAAGGTGCTGGTGTCGGTGGAGCCGCCGATTGCCAGCATCCGCATCGACAACCAGGTCAAGGCCGTGGCCTCGACCAAGTGCACGGGCAACGTGCGCTATAACCCGGTGCCCCAGCCCGGAGGCGTCAGCGTGACAGTCACCGGGCAGCTTGGCGAAGGCTGCAACTCGCAGACCTACCTCGCGCTGCTCGACCATCCAAGCTACGCGGCGGGCGCGGTACGGGCGATCTGGAACGAACTGGGCGGCACCATCCAGGGCGCCGACCGCGTCGAGAACGTACCCAAGAGCGCGCGCTTGCTGGCCCGGGCATTCTCGCCCGACCTGGTCGAGATCATCCGCGACATCAACAAGTACAGTAACAACACCATGGCCCAGCAGTTGTTCCTGAGCCTGGGGGCGCAGTTCCGTACCGATGCCGACGGCGATGACGCGCGTGCCGCTCAACGCGTGGTCCGTCAGTGGATGGCCAAGAAGGGCATCACCTCGCCGCACCTGGTGATGGAAAACGGCTCCGGCCTGTCGCGCGCCGAACGCGTCAGTACCCGCGAGATGGCGGCCTTGTTGCAAGCGGCCTGGAAGAGCCCCTACGCGGCAGAGTTCATCAGTTCGATGCCGCTGGCGGGCATGGACGGCACCATGCGCAAGCGACTCAAGCGCACCGCCATGACCGGTGAAGCGCACATCAAGACGGGCACGCTCAATACCGTGCGCGCCATCGCCGGCTTCAGCCGTGACAGCAATGGGCACACCTGGGCGGTGGCGGCGATCCTGAACGATCCCAAGCCATGGGGCGCCTCGGCAGTGCTCGACCAGGTGCTGCTGGACCTGTATCGCCAGCCCAAGCTGGTGAACAGTACGGCGTCGATGCCCTGACACGCCCTGGACAGGTCTGGTAGCAGCCCTTTGTCCCAGGGGAGCGGGACTCGCCGCTCCCCGAGGGATCCGTGGCTGCCTTAGCGCAGCTGCAGACGCCAGGCCTTGTGGATGCGGCTGTTGCGGGAGAAGTCCGGATCCAGTGTCTGGGCTGTGATCTCTTCCACCGCATAGCGCTCGCCCAGGTGCTCGTCGAGCAGGAACTTGCGGAAGTTGTTGGAGAAATACAGCACGCCGCCGGGCGCCAGGCGAGCCATGGCCAGGTCGATCAGCTCGACATGGTCGCGCTGGACATCGAATACGCCTTCCATGCGCTTGGAGTTGGAGAAGGTCGGTGGGTCGATGAAGATCAGGTCGTAGCTCTCGCGGCATTCCTGCAGCCACGCCATCACATCGCCCTGCTCCAGTCGGTTCTTGTCGGAAAAACCGTTGAGTGACAGGTTGCGCCGCGCCCAGTCCAGGTAGGTCTTGGACAGGTCGACGCTGGTGGTGCTGCGCGCGCCGCCCTTGGCCGCATGCACGCTGGCGGTCGCGGTGTAGCAGAACAGGTTGAGGAAGCGCTTGCCCGCGGCCTCGCGCTGGATGCGCATGCGCATCGGGCGGTGGTCGAGGAACAGGCCGGTATCCAGGTAGTCAGTGAGGTTGACCAGCAGCTTGACGCCACCTTCGCTGACTTCGCGGAACTGGCCCTGGGTGGCCTGGCGCTCGTACTGGCGGGTGCCGCTCTGGCGCTCGCGGCGCTTGAGCACCACACGGTCCTGGTCGATGCCAAGCGCCAGGGGAATGGCCGCCAGGGCATCGAACAGCCGCGCCTGGGCCTTCTCGGGGTCGATCGAACGAGGCGCGGCGTACTCCTGCACATGCACCCAGTCTTCATACAGGTCGACCGCCAGGGCGTACTCGGGCATGTCGGCATCGTACAGGCGATAGCAACTGACCTGCTCGCGACGGGCCCACTTGCCCAGTTGCTTGAGATTCTTCTGCAGCCGGTTGGCGAACATCTGCGCACCTTCGCTCAGGCGCGCGGGCTGGTTGGCGACTGGCGCTGGGCGTGGTGTGTCGCTGCCAGCCTGGTCAGGCTGGCGCCGCTCGCCGGTGACGAACTGGTCCGGGGTGACCTTGATCAGCAACAGCTTGCACGGCAGCGCGCCGTTCCAGAACGCGTACTGCTTGTGGCTGCGAATGCCCATGCGCTTGCCCAGTTCCGGCGCGCCGGTGAACACCGCCGCCTCCCAGCCCAGGCACGCCTGGCGCAGGCGTTCGCCAAGGTTCTGGTAGAGGTACAGCAGGCTGGCTTCGTCGCCCAGGCGCTCGCCGTAAGGCGGGTTGCTGATGACCAGGCCCTTCTGGTTCTGGTCTGGACGCGGCTCGAAAGTGCCGACCTCACCCTGGTAGATCTTCACCCAGTCGCCAAGGCCGGCACGCTCGACGTTGTTGCGCCCGGGCTGGATCAGCCGTGGGTCGGCCTCATAGCCACGGATCCACAGAGGCGGCTTGGCCAGGCCGGCCTGCGCACGGGCGGTGGCCTCGTCGTGCAACTTGCGCCACAGGGCTGGCACGTGGCCCAGCCATGCGCTGAAGCCCCAGCGCTCGCGCTTGAGGTTGGGGGCGATGTCGGCGGCAATCATCGCGGCCTCGACCAGGAAGGTCCCTACGCCGCACATCGGGTCTGCCAGGGCGCCACCCTCGGCAGCAATGCGTG
Organism: Pseudomonas sp.; assembly: GCA_029239415.1. Next base: position 8,119 of record JAQZAY010000044.1, read on the forward strand.
GCCAGCCGGCGCGGATCAGCACCGCTGCTGCCAGGTTTTCCTTGAGCGGCGCGGCGCCCTGCTGCAAGCGATAGCCACGCTGGTGCAGGCTGTGGCCGGAAAGATCCAGCGACAGGATCGCCTCGCCGCGGTCCAGGCGCAGGTGCACCCGCAGATCGGGGTTGAGCTTGTCGACCGAGGGGCGCTCGCCCTCACGATTGCGCAGCTTGTCGACAATGGCGTCCTTGACCTTCAGGGCGCCGAAATGGGTGTTGTCGATCCCCGAGCCATGGCCGCTGAATTCCACCGCCAGGGTGCCATCGCAGGCCATGTGGTCATGCCAGTCGACCTCGTTGACGCCGTCGTAGAGGTCGTCGGCGTTCTTCATGTTGAAGCGCTTGAGCACCAGCAGGACGCGGTTGCCCAAGCGTGACCAGAGGCACAGGCGGTAGGCGGTTTCCATGTCGGCTTCGCCACGAATGGCCGAGGTGTGCTCGCGCACATCCTCCAGGCCCAGGCCGCGGGCCTCTTCGGCAAGCAGGCTTTCGAGGCCCTTGGGGCAGGTGAGGTAGAGTTCGAAACGATCCGACATGAGCAATCCAGAGCCTTAGGCAAGATGAAGTGACAAGGCAGCGCATGCCTTGCCCGTGTTTGCTCGGACGCCCTTCTTGCAAGCGTCCGAGTGGCAATCTGGCAAGCCAGATGTGCCTGGCCGCCGGATAGACCCGCTTTTTGCCAATGGCAAAGAAGCTTTGATCATCCGGCAGAATGAAAATTTCCGGCGAAGCGCCCCGTTAATGACCCTTCGTCGTATTAATAAATGTTGCCGTCATCGTTTGGAAACAATGGCCCAATGCAGGCACTGGACGACCAAACCCTGATCATAGCGGGGTTTGCGTCAAACCGAGTTGCGACGCATTTCCTTACTTATCCCCTGACCATTGGAAACGTTACGTCCTTATGACAAATCGATCATTCCCACTGTGAGCTGCATTGGTTAGAACTCGTATCAGGTTGTCACCGCAACGGGGCAACACTACCGCTCGCGACGCCGGCAGCGAGCGCAAACCGGCAGAACGATTCTGCCCGGCCTCATAGAGGCCGACGGGACATTACAGTCAACAAGTGAGGGCAACACCCTATGAGAAGACTTAAGCGTGATCCGTTGGAAAGAGCATATTCACGTGGCTACCAGTATGGAGTCACCGGCAAATCCCGCGAGCTTTGCCCATTTAATCTACCGTCCGTGCGCCAGGCATGGATCAATGGTTGGCGCGAAGGACGAGGCGACAACTGGGACGGTATGACCGGCACCGCAGGGATCCACCGACTCAGCGAAAATCACGCCGTTGGCTGAACGAGGACCTGATTTCATTCACCATGCGCGCCCCATCCGGGCGGCGGGCTAAGGCCCAAGGGCCCCTTCAAGGGGGCCCTTTTTTATGCCTGCGATCCTATGCCTGCCCTTGCCCAGGCAACGCCGCGATGGCATCCACCGCTTCGCGAATCAGCGCAGGCCCCTTGTAGATGAAGCCCGAATAGATCTGCACCAGGCTCGCACCCGCAGCGATCTTCTGCGCGGCATGCCGACCCTCGGTAATCCCGCCCGCTGCAATGATCGGCAACTTGCCACCCAGCTCGCCGGCCAGCACCTTGACGATATGGGTGCTCTTCTCCAGCACCGGCGCACCCGAGAGGCCGCCCGCCTCGGCACCGTGCTCCAGCCCTTCGACCCCTTCGCGTCCCAGGGTCGTGTTGGTGGCGATCACCCCGTCCATGCCCGACTCCAGCAGCGCAGCGGCCACCAGGGCGGTTTCTTCGTCGCTCATGTCCGGGGCGATCTTGATGGCCAGCGGCACGCGCTTGCCATGGGTGATGGCCAGCTGCTCGCGGCGCGCCGCCAGGGCGTCGAGCAGCTGCTTGAGCGAATCGCCGAACTGCAGACTGCGCAGGCCAGGGGTGTTGGGAGAGCTGACGTTGACCGTGACGTAGCTGGCGTGGGCATAGACCTTTTCCAGGCAGATCAGGTAATCGTCCACGGCGCGCTCGACCGGCGTGTCGAAGTTCTTGCCGATATTGATGCCCAGGATGCCCTGGTAGCGCGACGCGCGTACCCGGCCCAGCAGGTGGTCCACGCCCAGGTTGTTGAAGCCCATGCGGTTGATGATGCCCTGGGCCTCGGGCAGGCGGAAGATCCGCGGCTTGGGGTTGCCAGGCTGCGCGCGCGGGGTGACGGTGCCGATCTCGACGAAGCCGAAGCCCAGCTGGGCGAAGCCGTCGATCGCCGCGCCGTTCTTGTCCAGGCCCGCGGCCAGGCCAACCGGGTTGGCGAAGTTCAAGCCCATGACCGTGACCGGCAGCGCGGCCGGCTGCTTGCACAGCATGCCGTTGAGACCAAGGCGGCCACCGGCGCCGATCAGGTCCAGGGACAGGTCGTGGGAGGTCTCCGGGGAGAGCTTGAACAGCAGCTGGCGGGCCAGGGTATACATGGGCGGGCAAGACTCGACGTGAGTGAGGTGGCGATTATAGCCATCGCGTCGCCTTGGCGACAGGGCCTTGGCATATGGGTTGCTACATACGTGCACACAGCCTATCGGTACCGGCGAGAATTTCATGAAGACAGCACCTCCAGTGATGCCCCTGGCCTGGGTCAACGGCAGCGACGCACCCGAGAAACCGGTCCTCGACATCGGCTTCATGGCCCTTTCCGATTGCGCCTCGGTGGTGGTCGCCGCCACCCAGGGCTTCGCACAGCCCTACGGGCTGACCCTGAACCTCAAGCGCCAGAGCTCCTGGGCCGGGCTGCGCGACAAGCTGGTCAGCGGTGAGCTGGATGCAGCCCATAGCCTCTACGGCCTGATCTACGCAGTGCACCTGGGCATCGGTGGGGGCGCGGCAAGCGACATGGCCGTGCTCATGGGCCTGAACCAGAACGCGCAGGCCATCAACCTGTCCGCGGGCCTGCAGCGCCAGGGCGTGGTCAGTCCCGAGGCACTGGCACAGCGAGTGCACCACAAAGGCGCAAGACTGACCTTCGCCCAGACATTTCCCACGGGCACCCACGCCATGTGGCTGTACTACTGGCTCGCCAGCCAGGGCATCCATCCACTGCGCGATGTCGACAGCGTGGTGGTGCCGCCGGCGCAGATGGTCGCGCACCTGCAGGCCGGGCGCATCGACGGTTTCTGCGTCGGCGAGCCTTGGTCCGCCGATGCCGTGGCCCAGGGCCAGGGTTTCACCCTCGCCACCAGCCAGTCCATCTGGCCCGACCATCCTGAAAAGGTCCTGGGCTGCGCCCGCGCCTTCGTCGAGCACTACCCCAACAGCGCGCGTGCGCTGGTCAAGGCCATCCTGGCGGCCAGCCGCTTCATCGAGCAAAGCGCCGAGAACCGCCGGAGCACGGCGCAACTGCTGAGCGACAGGGCGTACCTGGACACGGCCGTCGAGCGTATCGAGCCCCGGCTGCTCGGCGACTACGAGGACGGTCTAGGCCATCGCTGGCAAGACCCGCATGCCCTGCGCTTTTTCGACCAGGGCCGCTGCAACCTGCCCTACCTGTCCGATGGCATGTGGTTCATGACCCAGTTCCGTCGTTGGGGCCTGTTGCGCGATGACCCCGACTACCTGGGAGTGGCCGGTCAGGTCCAGCAATTGGCGCTGTACCGCGAGGCTGCCGAGGCCGTGGGCGTGCACTGCAGCCAGCTGCCGATGCGCAGCAGCCAGCTGATCGACGGCAGCCGCTGGGACGGCAGCAATCCCCATGGCTACGCACGCAGCTTTGCCCTGCATGCCATGCACGACCTGCCGACCGCTCGTGTCGGTTTCTGAAGGGGGCCATGAGCATGCTGCGCATCCTGTTGATCGACGACACCGAGAAAAAAGTCGGGCGCCTCAAGACCGCTCTCATCGACGCTGGCTTCGAGGTGATCGATGCCGTCGGCCTGACCATCGACCTACCTGCCTGCGTCGAAACGGTGCGCCCGGATGTGGTCCTGATCGATACCGAGTCACCCGGGCGGGACGTCATGGAGCAAGTGGTGCTGGTGAGCCGCGACCGCCCTCGCCCGATCGTGCTGTTTACCGACGAACACGATCCGGCGGCAATGCGCCAGGCGATCCAGGCAGGGGTCAGCGCCTACATCATCGATGGCATCCAGGCCACGCGCCTGCAGCCGATCCTCGACGTCGCCATGGCGCGCTTCGAGAGCGACCAGGCGCTCAAGGCCCAGCTGCAGGCCCGCGACCAGCAGTTGGCCGAGCGCAAGCGTATCGAGCAGGCCAAGGGACTGCTGATGAAGATGAGAGGTTGCAATGAGGAGCAGGCCTACACCCTGATGCGCCGCCAGGCCATGAGCAAGCAGCAGAAGCTGGTGCAGGTGGCCGAGCAGATCGTGGCGATGCATGAGTTGCTCGGCTAGGCCATCGCCGCCGCTTCCTTGAACCCTGCGCACATTGGCCCGGCTCTTGCTACTCACCTGATACAGGCAACCAACGGCGGTTGCCCCCCAACACGACAAAGACGTCGCTCGCCTCTCCCACCACCGGGAGCCGGCGGCGGCGTCTTTTTTTGTTTGCCCGCGCGAGGTGCCCGATGAATACGAGCTTCTGGAAATCCGGCCATGTGCCTACCTTGTTTGCCGCCTTCCTGTATTTCGACCTGAGCTTCATGGTCTGGTACCTGCTCGGCCCGCTCGCCGTGCAGATCGCCACCGACCTGCAGCTGACGCCGCAGCAGCGCGGGCTGATGGTCGCGACACCGATCCTGGCGGGGGCTGTACTGCGCCTGGCCATGGGTGTACTGGTCGATCGCCTGTCGCCCAAGACCGCCGGCCTGATCGGCCAGGTGATCGTCATCGTGGCCTTGGCCTGCGCCTGGTACCTGGGTATCCACAGCTATGAGCAGGCGCTGCTGCTGGGCGTGTTCCTGGGCTTTGCCGGCGCATCGTTCGCCGTGTCGCTGCCTCTGGCCTCGCAATGGTATCCGCCGCAGCACCAGGGCAAGGCCATGGGCATTGCCGGGGCCGGCAACTCCGGCACCGTGTTCGCCGCCCTGCTGGCTCCGGCCCTGGCCGCAGGCTTTGGCTGGAGCAATGTATTCGGCTTTGCGCTGATTCCCCTGGTAGTGGCGCTGGTGGTGTTCGCCCTGCTCGCGCGCAATGCCCCGCAGCGGCCCAGGCCAAAGTCCAGCGCCGACTACCTCAAGGCCCTGGGCGACCGGGACAGCTGGTGGTTCATGTTCTTCTACAGCGTGACCTTTGGCGGCTTCATCGGCCTGGCCAGCGCATTGCCTGGCTACTTCAGCGACCAGTACGCCCTGAGCCCGGTCACCGCGGGCTACTACACCGCCGCCTGCGTCTTCGCCGGAAGCCTGATGCGCCCGCTGGGCGGCGCCCTGGCCGATCGTTTCGGTGGCATCCGCACCTTGCTGGGCATGTATGCAGTGGCGGCGGTCTGCATCGCGGCAGTCGGCTTCAACCTGCCCAGCGCCACCGCTGCGCTGGCCTTGTTCGTCAGCGCCATGCTCGGCCTGGGCGCCGGCAACGGCGCGGTATTCCAGCTGGTGCCACAGCGCTTCCGCCAGGAAATCGGCGTGATGACCGGGCTGATCGGCATGGCCGGCGGCATTGGCGGCTTCCTCCTGGCCGCAGGCCTGGGCACCATCAAGCAGCACACCGGTGACTACCAGATGGGCCTGTGGCTGTTCGCCAGCCTGGGCTTGCTGGCCTGGTTCGGGCTCTACGGCGTCAAGCAGCGCTGGCGCACCACCTGGGGCTCGGCGGCGGTCACCGCGGCCCGTGTCTGACAGCCCCGCAGGCCTGCAGCTCAGCTTCGCCCAGGCCAGCGCCCAGGGCCCTCGGGATCAAAACCAGGACGCCCTGCGCCTGGTCACGCCCGCCCCCGAACTGGCCGCGAGCAAGGGGTACCTGTTCGCATTGGCCGATGGCGTGAGCCAATGCGCAGACGGCGGCCTCGCGGCGAGGGCGAGCCTGCAGGCGCTGGCCATGGACTACTACGCCACCCCTGCCACCTGGGGCGTGGCCCAGGCTCTGGACCGCCTGTTGCTGGCACAGAACCGCTGGCTCCGCGCACAGGGCGCTGGCCAGCCCTTGCTGACCACCCTGAGCGCCCTGGTGATACGCGGCCGGCGCTTCACCTTGGCGCACGTCGGCGACTGCCGGGTCTATCGCTGGGCCTCGGGCAAACTGCAATGCCTGAGCGAGGACCATGTCTGGGACCAGCCCGGCATGCAGCACGTGCTCAAGCGCGCCCTTGGCCTGGACCAGCACCTGCTGGTCGATTACCTGGAAGGCGATTTGCAGCCCAACGACTGCTTCCTGCTGCTCAGCGATGGCGTCTGGGCGAGCCTGAACGACCAGCAGATCCAGTCGGTGCTGCGCGATCAACCCGACCTGCAGCAAGCGGCCAGCACCTTGGTCAGTAGCGCCCACCTGAGCGGCAGCCAGGACAACGCGAGCGCGCTGCTGGTACGCATCGACCAGCTCGGCCCGGTCAATCTTGGCGACACCCTGGCCCAGCTCCAGCAATGGCCGCTACCGGGGCCATTGCGCACCGGCCAATCGATCGACGGCTGGCAGGTCGACTCGCTGATCGCGCAAAGCAGGCAATCACTGCTCTACCGTGTGCGAGATCCGCAGCAGCATGGCTGGCTGCTGAAAACCCTGCCCGCCACGCGCGAGAAGGAAGCCGGTGCCCTGCAGGGCTTGCTGATGGAGGAGTGGTTCCTGCGGCGGGTCGCGGGTCGTCATTTTCCCGAGGTGCACCCAGCGGGCCAGCGCCAGCACCTTTACTACCTGATGCGCGAATATCCCGGGCAAAGCCTGGCGGCGCTGTTCGACCAGCAAGGACCACTGCCTCTGGCGCAGTGGCTCGAGCTGGCGCGCCAGTTGTTGCAAGCGGTGGGCGTGCTGCACCGGCGCAACCTGTTGCACCGGGACATCAAGCCCGAGAACCTGCACCTGGGCGACGATGGCCAGCTGCGCGTGCTCGACTTCGGCCTGGCGTACTGCCCCGGCCTGTGCGAAGACCGGCCCAACGCGCTGCCGGGTACACCTTCGTTCATTGCACCCGAAGCGTTCGACGGGCAGCCGCCCAGTGCGCGCCAAGACCTGTATGCAGCAGGCGTCAGCCTGTTTTTCCTGCTGACCGGGCATTATCCCTATGGCGAGGTGGAAGCCTTCCAGCGTCCGCGTTTCGGCACTCCTGTGAGCGCGGCACGCTACCGCCCAGACCTGCCCGAGTGGCTACAACGCAATCTTGAGCAAGCGGTGGCGGTGGATCCCACCCAGCGTTTCGAGACTGCCGAGCAATGGCTGCTGCTGCTTGAACAAGGCGATCGCCAGGTACTCGACACCCGGCCCCGGCCCCTGCTCGAGCGCGAGCCGTTGAAGGTCTGGCGCACCCTGGCACTGTTGTCCCTGGTACTCAACCTGCTCCTGCTGGTGGTTGTGTTCAAGGGCTGAAGCCAGGCCGAGACCGTTGGATGACAGGCAAAGAAAAACCCGGCCGAGGCCGGGTTTTTCGTGAAGCGTCAGACCAATTACTTGGCTTGGGCTTCTACTTGTGCTTCTACGCGACGGTTGACAGCACGACCTTCTTCGGTGGCGTTGTCAGCAACCGGACGAGTCTCACCGTAACCAACCGAGTCAACACGGCTCGATTCAACACCGTACTGCTGGGTCAGAACCTGCTTGACGGCGCCAGCGCGACGCTCGGACAGCTTCTGGTTGTAAGCGTCAGGACCGACGGAGTCGGTGTGACCTTCAACAGTGGTGGTGGTCTGTGGGTACTGCTTCATGAAGTCAGCCAGGTTCTTGATATCACCGTAGCTGTTTGGCTTGACGACCGACTTGTCGAAGTCGAACTTCACGTCCAGCTCGACACGGACGACTTCGGCAACAGCCGGGCAGCCGTCGGCGTCAACGGTAACGTTGGCCGGGGTGTCTGGGCACTTGTCGACGTTGTCGCACACGCCATCGTTGTCGCTGTCGGAGCAGACTTCGGCAACTGGAGCAGGAGCAGGCTCAGCCTGTTGCTTCGGGCTACCGCCGAAGTTCATGCCGATACCAACGCTTGGAGCCCACTCGGTGTCGCCCTGGTCGATGTTGTACTGGGCTTCGACGCCAGCACGAGCGTACAGCATGTCGGTGATGTACCACTTGGCACCGGCGCCAACGTTGGCGAAGGTGGAGTGGTCACGACCGCTACGGCCGGTCTGGCCCAGGCTCTGGTGCGAGAAACCAGCGGAAACGTACGGACGAATTGCGTCGTACGGGTTGTTGAAGTGGTAGACGGCGTCCAGGGCAGTGTCGGAGCCCTTGATGTTCTTGCCGTCGTCGCCACGCACGTTGTGGACTTCGTCGTAGCCCAGACGCAGTTCAACGTCGTCGGTCAGGAAGTAACCGATCGAGCCGCCGAACAGGTTACCGTCGTTCTTGAAGTCGCGCTGGCTGTCGTAGTATTCCTTCTTGTAGAAGATCTCGGTCTCGACCGCGCCTTGGCCTTGTGCCAGAGCGCCGATCGAAGTTGCGGCTACAAGAGAACCAATGGCCAAGCCCAAGGTGTTTTTCAATTTCATCCGTTAAATCCCCATCTGGTGATAGTTAAGCAGTCCCACCAAAATCCGGGGGGACAACTCGTCGGCAAGTCTAGCAGACCTCGCCAACTGGTTAGAGATATTTGCATCCCACTAAGTTTCAGCCAGGCCGGCAAATTTCTCCCGGAGCTTGTCGAGCGCGCGCTTGTAACGCATCTTCGTCGCGCTCAGCCCCATGTGCATGATGTCTGCGATCTCCTGGAATTCAAGTTCCGCGACAAAGCGCAGTACCAGAATTTCCCGATCGATCGGATTCACATACACCAGCCATTTGTCCAGCCCGCCTTTTTCTTCGGCCTTTGGTGCCTTTTCCTCGGATGCCTCTTCAACAGGATCCAGGCTCAAGGCGTCCATCAACCGACGCTTGCGTCGCTCCTTGCGGTACTGGGTAATGCACTCGTTGTAGGTAATGCTGTAGAGCCAGGTCTTGAACTTGGATTTACCCTCGAAGTTCTTCAACCCATACAGAACCTTCAGCATCACCTCCTGACAGACATCATCCGCGTCCCGGTCGTTCCCTAAATAACGTGCACAGACGTTGAAAAGGGTTCGTTGGTAGCGCCGCATGAGCTCCTCATAGGCGCGGGTAACGTGAAATAGCTCCTCATGCGAACGCGCCACCAACTCTTCGTCAGTGAGCTCGCGTGGGTCGTAGCGCATGGGCAGCGAGTGAACTTTATTCAAAACGGATCTGGCCGACAGTCAGGTCAATGTCGCCGCAAGACCCACCCGGGCCAATTTTTGCGGCGGCATACATTAACAGCTTTTGTCCGGTTAGCGGCTACTGACTCGCTGCTCGAGCAGGATCCGGTTGGACAGTGACACCAGGTCGCCATCATCGGTGAGCAGCGTCGTCTTGACGGTGCCGATCTCTTCGATCTGCCCTTCAACCTCTCCAATCCGGACCTGCTGGCCGACCTGGTACAGCTCGCGCACGTAGATGCCGGCCAGAATCTGGCCGGCGATTTCGCGGCTGCCAAGGCCCATCGCCAGAGCAATTGCCAGACCGACGGTTATCAGCCCAATGACGATGACGTGGTTGAGCAGGTCGGTCTTGACCTCGAGCTGGCTGATGGCCA
>JAQZAY010000382.1 GCA_029239415.1 Pseudomonas sp.
CAGCTCGATGATGATTTCCCGCACTGTCGTGTTCAGCGCAGCCTGGGCCTGCTCCGCGAACGCTCGCACGTCCAGCGCGAAGCTGCCCTGGCGGCTCAACGCCGCACCTGCAGTTCATACAGAATGGGCGTGCCGGCCGGGTTGATCTCTTTCACCGGGGGAACGATGGACCACTCCACTCCCTGAATCACCGCTTTGGAGCCAAGCGCGGGCACCCAGGCGAGCCCTTGGGCAGGGATCTTCAGCTTCTTGTCACCCGTGAGGATCAGGGACGAAGCCTCGAACTCGCGGCCGGTGTACTCAAGCAGCAGCCCCTGAACATCCTGCTCGACAGCAACTGGCGGCGCGGGCGCACTGGCATCCGGGTTGTACTCGCCCCGCTGCAGATTGCGCAGCGTCACGGTTTGGCCGTACTCGGTGATCATCTGCTGGGCCATCGTGGCCATCTCGTCGTAGAAGTTGGCCATATGCACTCCAGGTGTAAAGCTCCGATGCTGGGCGACCCGCATCATGATCGTATGGCGAACAGGCCCCGGCGTTCGAGGTAGTCCGCAAACTGTGTAGCGCTCGGCCGATCCGGCGCCGCCGGCAACAGGCGCTGGCTGCTGTTGGGGATCTCGGCATACTGCCGTTCGACAGCGCCCTCGATCTTCTCCCGCACGATTGCCCCCTTGCGCTGCCCGGGCGAGTCGATATCGTCGGCGTGAATCTCCACAGCCAGGGCCATCTGCCCGTACTGGATCCGCGCCGGTAAATAGTTGGATGGCTTGTTCTCGCCATCCAGATGAACACCACGCCGCGGCCAGGCCAGGGCCTGTTCGCTGCTGGTCTTCTTGCCCTTCCAGGTCATGGCCTGCATCGCCAGGGCGGCGCGGCGCAGCAGCGCTTCCAGCACAGCCTCATCGGCGGGGATGGTTGCGCCAAACTTAGCCGCGTAGCTGGCAAGTTCTGCCGCAGTGGCGTAGCTCTCGGCGTCAGACTTGCCGGTGCCGTCCTCGGTGATCAGGGCCATGATTTCAGCTCGCTGGTGGGATAAGCGCTTTCAGGTCAGGCACATTGGCTGCAGGGTCAAACTGGATGCTCTGGGCGGTTAGCCAGGCCTGCAGGTCTGCCTTCTTCATCTTGTGCGGGTCAGTTTCAGGCTGCGTCTCGGCAGTATTGCCGCTCAGTACCTCGACGTCGACATTGGCAGCCTTGTACGCGTCGACGATGGCCGGGTGGTCGCCAACCACCACCGCCTTGGTCACACCGCGCTCAACGGCGCGGAACAGATCAGGATGACGATAGAACTTGCCCGGCTCGAAGCCCGTGCGTTGCTTGGTATAAACCAGTTCCATGTTGCTCTCCAAGGCGGCCTAGCAGAGCTAGGCCGCACAGATGGTTGGGAGGTGACAACGGCGATCAGCCGCCGTTGGCCGGAGCGTCCACCAGGTTGATCATCACGCCGGCAGTGACCTTGTCGCTGTTGGCGTGCTTCTTCCAGTTGGCAGCCGAGCCGACGGCCGCCAGGGTCGGGTTGGCGCCGCCGGCAGTCTCGTTCCAGCTGTAGCCCAGCACGTCGATGTTCACCACGCCCTCGGCGCGGTAGCCGATCGCGAGGTTCTCTTCGTCGTTGATGTCGTAGGAGCGGAAGCCCGGCGCCTGCGACTCGGTGATCACCACTGCGTTGGAGACCAGGCCGAAGATCACGTCAGCCGGCGCGGTGTCGGTGACCAGCACCGGCTTGCCGAGGGTGCCCGGCAGGCCGCCATAGATCACCACGCCCGCTTCTTCGTAGATCTTGTTGGTGATCGCCTCGTCGACGATGTCGAAATAGGCGCTGGAGTGCATGACCCACAGGGTGATGCGGCCGAACTTGTCACCGAACTTGCGCATGCCTCGGGTGAGCGTGCGCTTGCCATCGGTGGCGATGTTCGCGTCGACCACCATATTGGCGTTCGAACCGATCGCGGCGCGCAGCGATGCGGTGGCGTACTGGATGAAACCTTCCAGCGTGGCGTCGGCTACGTCCTGGCCGATGATCTGGGAGAACTCGTCGACCGGGCGACCGCGGCGTTTGAACTGCTCTTCGGTGGTCTGGTACGGGCCGTACTTCCAGGGAGCCTTCACGCCTACCGCTTCGCCAGCGGCGATCTTCTTGCCGGGCACCTTGGCGTCGGAGTTGACGTCGCGATGCTCCAGCGAGCCGTTCAGTTTGTAGAAGGCACGCTTGCGGAAGTCGCCTTCGATCAGCTCGTTGTCGAGCACGATGGCGCCATTCGAGGATGCGTTGAACACATCCAGGTTGTCCTGGACACGCTCCAGGTAGGCGGTCTGCGCCTCATCGTTGTAGATGATCATGTCGCTGTTGACGGTGGTTGCCATGGGTTACCTCACTTGGGCAATTGCAGGTATGCGGTTTGGCCGTGCTTGCGCTGGTAATCGCGCTTCTGTGCGGCGTTCATTTCGGAGCGCTTGAGTGCAGCCTGGCCGCCGCCCCCGCCCGGGGCGTGTGTACCCGAAGCCCTTGGCCACAGGTGAGGTGCGCTTTCGCGCAGGGATTCCGCCCATTCCAGGGGCGTGAGTGGTGTCTTGCCATCCTTGCCGAGGATGACCTGGCCATCCTCGTCTACAGCTACGGCCTCACCCTCTTCGCTCAGGGAGAAAACGCCCTTCGCGCGGAGGATGATGTCGTCGGTTGCTTCCGGCAGAGCGCCGGCCTTCAGTGCTGCACCGCGCACTGCGTCACCCAGAACCTTGCCCTGGAACTTCGCAGCGAACGCCTCAGCTTTCTCTGCGCGCTTGGTCAGCGCACCGAGCTGTTTGTCGTGCTCACCACGCAGGCGCTCGGTGCGACGGTTGAACACCTCGTCGACCTTGCCCTCGGTGAGCAACTTGGTTTCTTCGTCCTGGCCAGCCTTGCTCAGCAGGCCTTTCACGGCCTCGATATCGATGCCTTCGAACTGCGATTCGAACTGCTGCAGCTTGGTGCCGGTGTCTTTCAGCTTGCCGAGCAGCTCGCTGTTTTTGCTTTTCAGACCGGAAGTGGCCTCGGTCACTGCTGCTGCGATGGCGTCCTTGACGGCCGGGTTTTCCAGGTCGATTTGGTTCTCGTCCACGTTGCTCACCCCTTGGGCTTATTGGCCCGCCTTGCGGGCATAAAAAAACCGGCGCAAGGCCGGCTGAATGTTCAGATTGGGCTTAGCCCTGGTGAAGCGTGCTGCGAAGTGCGTAGCCCATCAGCGGACAGATCTTCTGCTCTGCGTTCTGGCGGGCGATCTTGCGGCCAACTTCCTCGTCGAAGTTCTCCGGGCTAGCACAGGCGCTCTCGCCGGTGACGGTGAAGCCGTTGCGCAGGATCAGCACGCAGAAGGTGAGCAGGCGCGCAGGCGAGTTTTCAGCCACTTGGGCGCCCTGGCCTTTGCCAATCACGCCATCAGCGGCCGTGAAAAACAGTTCTTCTGCGATGTTCGCCTCGACGTCAGCCGGCGTTACGCGCGGCGCAGTCAGGCCCTTTACCTGGATTTCCTGTTCAATCGCTTTGTCGTTCATGTCGCTCTCCTACTCAAATTCCCGCTCGCTCGAATGCCAGCGGCTCCAAGCCCTTCATCTGCTCCAGCGTCAGCGGCCGGAAGTTGCGGTCGAGCTGCAGCTCACTGAA
>JAQZAY010000383.1 GCA_029239415.1 Pseudomonas sp.
CATCAAGGTAGGCGGTCGGTAGCGGCGAGTCGACGCCATAGAGCCCCAGCAAACGGGTGCGGACCGTGGCCGGCTGCCCGGGGCATGACTCGTCGGTCTCGATAGCGCGCAATTCACCGCCGGGAAAGCCCATGCCCGGATCCGGCCGGAACCGTACCCAGTCATCCGCGGGATAGGCCGTACTGCCCAAGGGCGGCTGGTCGGGAAAGGCCTGCTCGAGCAACTGACAGAAGCGGTACAGGTTGGCCTCGGCCACCTGCTCTCGCAACGCCCGTAATAGCTCGTCGGGGCTCATCCGGGAATCCGCTGGCTGTGGTTTTCATTCCAGCGCAGGCACTTGCCGGTTGGCTGCAGGATCAAGGTGAGCTGGTTGCACAGGTGGATATCGGCGTACAGCGCAAAGAAGCGGTTGAGCATCTCGCCAAACAGGCTGATATCGCCCTCCCCGGAAAAACCGTTGGCGTCCAGCGTGACTTCAATATCCACGCCACGCAGCAGGAAGCCTTTCTCGAAGCGCTGGATCAGGTGGTGCCTGACATCGACGATGGCCTCCAGGCGGCGCCGATTCATCTCGCTGCCCGTCCAGTCATACAAGGCCAAGGTGCCACGCAGCACCTCGGCGCTGTCGAGCATCGGCAGGAAGTTGGAGCCGAGGTGGCTGAGCACCCGCCAGTGAAAGCGGTCACGGTTCGGCGGGTAGCACGGCATGGTCGGCGCGCACAGGTTGCGCACCTTCAGCGGGGTTTGCGTCGAGGTCACCACGGTGTCGAGCACGGTGCTCTGCAAGGCCTTGCGCGGCAGCTGGCCGTGGGTGCCGGTCAAACGCAGCGACAGGCTCTGGCCGGCCTGCAGCGTGTCATCGTCGAAGCCTTCTCCACCCAGGATCAGCCAGGTGTCATGCAGGCCGTTGGCGCTCCGCTTCAGGCGGGTATGGAAATACCGTTCGGGCGCCTCGTCGCGGAGCATGCCGCCTTTGTGACGGAAGCTGCTGAAAGGCACGTACTCCAGGCGTGAAGCATTCTTCGAGGCGGTGACCCGGTCGACCGAGTAGATCTCCGTATGGCCATCCTGCAAGCGCATGGGCCTGAGCAGGTATTCGCTTTGCAATGGCTGTACCGTCAGTGGGTCGGCCTCGAGATTGAACAGGTTGATGACCGGTACGGCGTGCAGGCGGATGTGCTCGGCGCTGGGCGCGACCGCGTGCGGCCATGGGGTGCCAAGCACCACCTCCAGCTCGAACCAAGGCGTGCCTGCGGCGAGGCCGAGCCGCTCCAGGCCGTGCAACGTGACGAACATGAATTTTTCGCGGAACGTGAAGTACTCCAGCAGCAACTGGTAACCGCTGAAGGCACTGTCGCCCTTGGGCCACAGCCGATCGCTGTCGGCAAACCCCTTGGCCGCGAAGTGACCTTCCAGTGCGACACGGTCCGCCGTGGCCGGCAGGCGCACGTACAACGCCTGGGTGTTCAACGTCAGCGCCTGGTGCAGCGCGCTGGCCAGCGCGGCATCGGCATTCAGGTAGAGCGGCAGCTGGCTGAGGTCGATCGTGCTCCAGTCCGCCAACGCACCACACGCAAAGCGCAGGCGCAGCACCGAGCGGCCGTCGAGCTCATGGCCAAGGCGCAGCGACTGCAGCCCCAGCGGCCGTAGGACGAGGGGTTGCGTGGTGGTATAGCTACACTGGGTGGCCTGCGGCCCGATGGGCCGCGACAACACCTCGAAGCCCGCCTCGACCACCTCGCTTTGCTTCATCTGCTGGATATCGGGAGCCAGCTCGACGATCGACAGTGAAGGAATGGTACGCAGATAGTGCGGCCACAACAGGCTGACCAACCCTTCGGTCAGCTCGGGCAGGTCATCGTCCAATTTCTCGCGAAGGCGCCCCATCAGAAACGCAAAGCCCTCGAACAGGCGCTCCACATAAGGGTCGCCCGCCCCTGGCTTGTCCAGATTGAGCTGCGCTGCCCGGTCGGGAAACGCCTCGGCGAACTCCTTGCCCGCTTCTCGCAGGTAGCGCATTTCCGCGTCGAAATAACGCAGCGTCAGGTTGTCCGTACTCAAGATTGGGTCCTTATCAAGAAATTCAGGCGCACAGCACGGCCGCGCGTATCGGGTCCATGGCCACGAGGGCCGCGAGCAGTGTTTCCATGCGCCCCAGCAGCGCAGGCTTGTCTGCATCGTTGCGCTGCGCCTTCACGCGCAGCAGCTTGAGCAGGCGTGCCTTGACCTCGAAGCTCAGCTCCGGCTCCCAGTCGGCCAGGCCTTGACGTTGCGCGAGCGTTTCCAGATCGCCCAGCAGGTGCATCGCCAGTTCGGCCCTGCCGTACTGCTCGGCGACCCGCGCCATCAACAGGCGCAGCAACCAGCGCTGACGCCCGGCACGCACGTCGGGCCGCGCCGCCAGCCAGGCCAGGGCATGCTCGACGCCTTCGCTGTCGGCCTGCGCCAGCGCTTCGCTTTCCAACGCCAGGATCTCGGTGTCCGCAGGTGCGCAGGCCGTCGAAGGCGCGGGTAGCCATGCTTGCTTCTGGTTGCCGCTGACATGCTGGGCGATCCAGCCGGAAGTCGTTTCGTCGGCGAACGGTGTGCCGTCGTTCCAGCGCAGCGCCTCAAGCCCGGGCAACCGTTCGAGGAACATGCCCAGGTCGCGCTTGACGATGTCCGCCCAGAGGTCATGCGGGTGCGCGAGCTTGCTGAGCGCCTGGTACAGGTGCCATTGCAGGTCCAGCCAGAAATGATTGACGCCTTCGGCGTAGATACGCTCGACCTGTTCCAGCACGTCATCCCAGCGTTGCTGCTGGTACAGGCGCTTGAGCTGCGCGCGATATTCGCCACGCGGCGGCGCCAGGCGGGTCTGGCCATTGCCATCCTGCGGCGGCGCCTGGTGCACCGTGTCCCAGCGCAAGCTCTTCATCAGACGGTGCGCGGACAGCCAGCCTTGGGGCTGCTCACGCAGATAGCTTGCCAGCGCCCGGCCGCTGTCCAGCAGTTCGCGCCCAGACTTCACCGGCGCAGCGCTCGGGCCGTGGCTTTGCCGGATCGGCGCCTGGCTCGCGCCATTCTGCGGCACCAGCGCATCGACGCCGCCCGACTGGACCAGCCGCGTTTTCAGTGCGGCGTAAAGGCCGCCCAGGTTCGGACGCAGCGCCGGGGGCCAGGCTTCGAGGCCTTGCTCCAGCCAGACGAGCGCGGCCACGGTACGCTGCGCTTCTTCCCTGACGACCTGCGGATGACGTGACAAGGTGTCGAGCACCTTGGCGCCGGCCAGCCACTCCAATGCCATCCTGCGGCTGTTGGGCCGTGCCGGCAGGACATCTCCCGAGTAGTGCTCGAGCAACGCGGCCAGCAGGTTGAGCCCATCGGCCATCCCGGCCTCGCCATCCTGGTGCAGGCGTCCCCAGAGGTAGTAAGTGGCGACGCGCAGGTCTTTGCAGGTGTGGGTCAGGAGTGTCTGCGCCAGGTGCACGACCCGCTCGGCGTCTGCGCCAGAGAGTTTGTTGACCTCTTCGCGCATCTGCTGGAAGCCGTCGCTGCAACCAGGGTCTTCCCCTGCGGGCGAGGCCGACAGGATGGGCTGCAACCATGTCTCCCAGCGCTTGGCATGCTCGCGGGCGAGGAACAGTGGGTCGCGATCGGGC
>JAQZAY010000045.1 GCA_029239415.1 Pseudomonas sp.
GGTCAGTCCGATGCTGGCGGTGTTGGGCGCTGCGTTGCTCGCGTTCTATTCGTTCGTGGGTTTTGAGACGTCCGCCAATCTCGCGGAAGAGATCAAGGACGTTCGCAAGGTATACCCACGGGCCTTGTTCGCGGCGCTGATGACAGCGGGGGTGGTTTACATGGCCGTTGGGGTCGCTGCCTCGTCGGTATTGCCAACCGAGAAACTGCTCGCCACATCCGCCCCATTACTCGAGGTGGTCCGGGCTTCCGGGCTCGACATTTCGCCTCGCCTGTTCGCCTTTATCGCGCTCATCGCAGTGGCCAACGGAGCGCTGTTGACCATGATCATGGCCAGTCGACTCACTTATGGGATGGCAAATCTGGGGCTGTTGCCAGATGTCCTGGGGCGAGTCCTGCCGCATAGGCGCACGCCATGGGCGGCCATTATTGCAACGACGCTCGTAGCCATCGCACTGACGCTAACAGGAACGTTGGCGACCTTGGCGCAAACCGTGGTGCTGCTTTTATTGTTCGTTTTCCTCAGCACCAACATGGCCGTGTTGGTGCTACGCAAGGACAAGGTTGCGGAGGAACATTTTCAGGTTCCCACCTGGGTACCCTGGCTGGCGATCCTGTCCTGCCTGGTATTGCTGAGTCAGCAAGACCTGGGGACGTGGCTGCGAGGCGGGGCACTTGTCCTGGTGGGAATGCTGCTGTATGTCTTTGCCCGAATGGCCGTGCCGGCGGTTGTAAAACCAAACTAGACAACGGCCAAACCACACGCATTGCCTAGCGAGACGAGAGGCGCAATGCGTCCTCCATGCTGGCCAGCTTGATTTGCGTTTCCTCGTACTCATCGGCTGGCCGTGACCCGTTGACTATCCCGCAACCCGCGAACAAGTGGCAATGCTCAGGCGTCATCAGTGCCGAACGCAGGGCTACCAGGAAATCGCCGTTGCCCCGTGAGTCCAGCCAGCCCACGGGCGCTGCGTACCAGCCGCGGTCAAAACCTTCGTGATGCCGAATGAAGCTGATGGCTGCCGGGCCTGGCAAACCTCCGACCGCTGGGGTGGGGTGCAAGGCCTGAATGCCGTCCAGCAAGCTGCGTCCTTGCTCAAGCGTGGCGCTGATCGGCGTGCTCAGATGCTGCACCGTGGCCAGTTTCAGCAGTTCGGGCCGGGCTGCTGCCTGCACGTCGCTGACGATGCCTTTCAATCCTTGCAAAATGGTCTGCACCACCAATTGATGTTCGTGCAGCTCCTTGGGGTCCGCCAACAGATCCGCACCCACCTTCAGGTCTTCTTCGGGCGTCACGGCACGACGAGCGCTACCGGCGAGGGCGTGGGTGCTCAGGTAGCCTTCCTGGCAACTGAGCAGCCTTTCCGGGGTCGCGCCCATGAAACAGCTGTCTCCCCGGTGCAGGGCGAACAGGTGGGCTTGGCTGCGCCGCTCGTGCAGCCGGCGCATGACGGCGCCGCTGTCGAGCGTGGCATCCAGCTGATATTCGACGTGGCGGGCGAGCACCACTTTGCTCAGGTCGCCGTTGTCGATGGTTTGCAAGGCGTTGGCGACCTTGGCCTGCCATTGTGACGCTGGCAATGCGTTGCGTTCGATGACCTGGGGGAGCGACTCGGGCGAGTGTGAGGGCGCGAAAAACCGCGCGTACGCGGCAAGACTGTTTTGCACCAGGACGGCTGGATCGCTGCCGGGTTCCACCACGCACTGGCAACGCAGCCAGCGGCCGTCGCAGTCCTCGCTGAGCAACCAATGGGCAAGCTGAAAACCGGCGTCGGTAAACGGCGCCCAGTGCGGCGCGCAACGCTGCTGCGTGTCGAAACGCATGCCGCCCAGCAGCAGCGGGGGATGGGGGCCGTCGATCACCGCTTCGGCACACAGCGCGAACCATTGACGGTTGACCTCGGCCAATCGCTGGGCCCCAACGGCTTCTATCCGCCAGGCGCAGCCCAGGCCAAACAGCGTCAAGGCCGGCGAATGAGCGCACCAGAAGAAGCCTTGCCGGTGCGTTTCGTAGAGCTCCAGCGGATCCAGGGTCGGTGCGGGGTGCGAGCTCACGGCGACAACGGGACGCTGGAACTTCAGCGCGCGCTGGTGCGCAGCTTCGAACACGTTCAATAAGGCGGCTTCGTTCATACGGCCGTGCTCTTTTTTTGCAGCCAGAACGCCGTCTGTTCCGCGATGTACCAGTGGATGATCTGATTGAACAGGCCTTCGACGAATTCGCCGTCCAGACCGGCCTCCTGTGCCCATTGCCGGCGCTGCGGCAGCATCGCCGCGACGCGCTCCGGTGCGGCGATGCTGGCCTGGTCGGGCTTGAACGCCGAGGCCGCCTTGACGTATTGCATGCGCAGCCCCAGGGCGTCGATGATCTGCCGGTCGAGGGTGTCGATGGCGTGACGAATGTCCGGCAGGCCGGTGCAGTGTTCCGGGGTTTTCATACCGAGTCTCCTTGAAGATAGGCAGCGCGTTGCAGCAGGTGATGGATGACGGGGCGCGGCTGTTGCTTGAGGTAGAAATGATCGCCGTCGAACAGGCGGATATCCGGGGTGTGCGCGCTCAGGTCCGCCCATGCCCGGGCCTGGTCCAGGCTGACGTCGGTGTCGGCCCGGGCCAGCAATACGTCGATTGGCGCCGTCAGCCGATCAAGCTGCGCCGGTCGCCAGGTCTCGATGGCCTGGTAGTCGCTGCGCAGGGTCGGCAGGAATAGTGCGCGCAGTTGCGGGTTGTCCCACAGGCCCGTGGCCTCGGCGTCCTGGCGCAGAATGTCGGCGATCAACGCGGCGTCGTCCTGGCGGTGCAGGTCACTGATGGGTTGCCGGTGCGGTGGCGGGTGGGCCGAGACAAACACATGTTCGGCGCCGAAGCCCGCCGCCTCCAGATGCACACCGACGGCGTAGGCCAGCGCCGCGCCCATGCTGTGGCCAAACAGCCACAGCGGGCGGCTGGGCAGGCTCAACAGGGCCTGGCTGATGTGTTCGGCCAGACTGGCCAGGCAGGCAATACGCGCCTCGTTGAAGCGTTCTTCACGTCCGGGGTATTGCACGGCCAGCAAGTCGATATCCCCCGGCAGGTGCGCCAGCCACGGGCGGAAAAAGCTCGCGCTGCCTCCGGCGTGCGGCAGGCACACCAGGCGGGCGCGGGGTTGGTCGCCCTCACGCAGTACGCGCAGCCACGCCGACATCTCGCCGTTCATAAGGCCTGCACCTGTTCCGCCAGGGCCTTGCGGTTGACCTTGCCCAGCCGTGTCAACGGGAACTCGCGCAGCACCTGCAAGCGATCCGGCAATTTGTAGGCGGCCAGCCCACGCTCGCGCAGCCAGGCGTTGATCGATCCCAGCTCGACGTGTTCCGCGTGGGCCAGCACACAGGCGCAACTGCGCTCGCCCAGCAGCTCATCGGCCAACGCCACTAGCGCCACATCGCGAATCAACGGATGGCCCAGCAGCAGATTTTCGATCTCTTCCACCGGAATTTTTTCGCCGCCGCGGTTGATCACATCCTTGGTCCGGCCCTCGACGATCAAGTGACCCTCGGGCAAGCGCCGCACCAGGTCGCCGCTGCGGTAGAAACCATCGGCGGTGAAGGCGCGCAGATTCTGTTCGCCGGCGTTGTAGTAGCCACGGATGGTATAGGGGCCGCGCACCAGCAGTTCGCCCACGGCGCCTGGCGCGACAGGAACGTCATCGGCGTCGACGATGCGAATCTCGTCATCAGCGGTCAGCGGCAGGCCCTGGGTTTCGAAGATGCGCGCTTGCGGGTCATCCAGCGGCGTGAAGCACAGCAGCCCTTCAGCCATGCCGTAGACCTGTTGCAGGCCACAGCCCAGGGCCGGGCCGATACGCGCGGCGATCTCGGCCTTGAGCCGCGCGCCGCCAACCTGCAGCCATTGCAGGCTGCTCAGGTCATGGTCGGACCATTGCGCCATTTCCAGCCACAGCAGCACCAGCGGCGGGATCAAGGCGGTGTGGGTGATGCGTTCGCCCTCGATCAGTTCGAAGGTGGTGTCCGGGCTCGGCTCGGGCGCCAGCACGAGGGTAGCGCCCACGCTGAACACGCCCAATGCACCGGGTGAGGCCAAGGGAAAGTTGTGCGCCACCGGCAACGCCGCCAGGTAGCGGGTATGGCTGTCGAAGCCGCACGCGCGGGCCGCCAGGCGTGCATTGCAGGCGTAGTCGTCATGGGTGCGCGGGATGAGTTTGGGCAGGCCGGTGGTGCCGCCGGACAGCAGTAGCACGGCGACTTCCCGTGAGTCCGGCGCGGGCAGCGCACGAGGCTGAGCGAGGCAGTCGCCCAGGGCAACGAACTCCTCGGCCGCGCCGACCACCCAGACCTGTTGCAGGCTCGGCGCCTGTTCACGCAGGGCGCGCGCCAGCGGCCGATAATCGAAGCCCAGATGCCGATCGACGATCACGTAGGCCACGGCCTGGCTCAGTTCGGCCAGGTGGCGCAGTTCATGTTCGCGATGGGCCGGCAGGGCGAACACCGGAATCACACCCAGGCGCAGCAGGGCGAAGGTCAGGCTGAAAAACTCGCCGATGTTCGGCAGTTGCACCAGCACCCGCTGGCTGGCGCGCAGGCCTCGGTCGGCTAGGCCTGCGGCCAGGCGGTCGGCCTGCAGGTCGAGTTCGGCGTAACTCCAACGCCGCTGACCGTCCACCAGCGCCTCTTTGTGCGGCGTGCGCTGCGCCTGCTCGCGCAGCAACTGGCCCAAGGGCACGCCTTGCCAATAGCCGAGTTCGCGATAACGGCGGATAAAATCCTCGGGCCAGTCGGTGCATCCATCAAGCATGGCAATCTCCTTGAGCGGTCGGGCAGCCCAGCAAACGGGCGCCGTGCAGAGTCAGCGGGTGCGCCAGGCCAGCGATCTGCACCGCCTGTACGCCGGTGTGATCAGCCGCCTGGATACGCAGCAACGGGTCGCCACCGGTCAGCAGGCTGAGGGCGGTGTGATCGGCGGGGTGCACGCCCAGGTGGATCGCCGCCAGGCCCGTTGCGCCGTTGGGGTGAATCATTCGGGGCGGATGCTGGGCCGGCTCATAGGGCGTGACGAGGAAGGGCAGGCGGTCGTGGCGCGGGTAGACGAAACGAAAGCGCGTCTGGCTGCCATCCGCGCAGGTACGCCGCCAGTTCACCGTGCGGCCCATGGCCACGCCGCAGCCCGTAAGCCCCTTGAGGCGCGGCGCCAGCGCCGGGGTCTCGCACAGCAGCGCGAGGTCGCAGAAACCTTCGCCTTGGGCAGCCCAGCGCAACATCCGGCGCCCAGCGCCACGGCCGGCCAGGCAGTCGATGGGCCACTTGAACAGCCAGGCGTGACGCGGTGTGGTGAGCAATTCAATGATCGGCCCGTGGCTGAACCAGATATGCGCGTGTTGGGCGCGAGCCTCGGCGGTGGCGTAGGTCACTTCGAAACCGGCGGCGCGGAAATTCGCCACGGCCTGGTGCAAGTCGCGCACCCACAGCAACACATGGCTGCAGGTGGAGGAGGATCGGGCAGTGTTCAAAACGGCAGCGCTCCGAGCAGTTGGGCGGTGTCGTCACCGCGAGGGGGTTGCACGGCGTCGGCAAGGGCCTGGAGATCGGCCAGCGGTAGCGCGCGGGGCACGGGCGGCTCAATCAAGGCGGGCATGCCGATCAGGTTGTTCATTTCGCGCCAGGCCATGGCCACTTCGGTGGCCCAGACGCCACTGCGCAGGCGTCGCGACGGTTCATCGATGTCGCGGCATAACTCGTCCAGGGCGACGCTGACCGCGTCGGGCCAGACCTGGTTGAACACCTGCTGGTAGCTCTTGGGCACCTGCGGATCGAGCAGCGCCATCGTCGGCCCGGTGAGCCGTTCGCTGCCGGGGCCGGCCATGATCAGGCGGTCGGTGCTGTCCCTTGAGGCGTGCAGACGCGGGTTCCACAGCACCGGGCCGTGGGTGTCGGCCAGGCTCAGTACCCCGGCTTCGCAGCCGACTTCGAGGCGATGCAGCAAGAACGAGTGGTTGTCCGGGTCCTTGGGATGCACCTGGTTCTGCACCCGCAAGCTGATGGGTACGCCATTAAAACGGGCGTCGAGCCGCGTGAAGGGTTGCCCGGCGAACGCAGGGGCGGGTGCCGCGAACGTCCAGGGCCGCAGACCACCGGCCAGGCGCCCGAGAATATCCAGCAGGGGGTAGGCCACCTGGCTGTTGCAGGCGGCCTCGATGTACGCCAATCCCTGGTGCTCGCGCAGGTAAGCGGCGACGGCGAGAAAACGCCGGATCGCCAGGATATTCGGGTACAGCGTGTTCACCGCATAGGCGGCCTGGCCCTGACGTGCGGCCTGCATGCACGCGGCGATTTCACGGTGGTGTACCGGGTGCTCCTGCAATACGTGGATGCCCCGGCGCAGGAGCTGTTGGGCCAGGTCACCGCCGACGCCCCCGGTTGCGCCGGAGCGCACCACCACGCAGGCGATATCGACGTCATCCGGCACCTGTTCGACGGTCTCGTACAGCGCCACTCCATAATGCTCGGCGCAGGCCCGTGAGTAGGCATTGCCACGCGACAGGATGCCCACGAGCTGGTAGCGGTCATGGGCGCGGGCCAGGGCTTGCAGGTAGATGCGACCGAACGCGGTGCCGGCCACGATCACGCGTTTACGCGCAGGGATGCTGTTCATGGCCAGGTCTCCGGCAGGCGTGCCCACAGGGCCAGCGTGTGGTCGTCGGGCAACTGGTCGGGCATTTCGATAGTCAGGGCGGGTTCTTCGAGATGCGCGGCCAATGCCGCGCGGCTCAGGCGCTGGACGGGTACCTGGGCGACAAAGACGCGATGGCCCAGGCGCGCCAGTGGGTGCCCGGCGGCGGGCAGGCTGCGGTTGCCCTGGAACCCGACCCTGGCCAGCGCGGTTTGCCACTGCACGAGGTTGAGAAAGGTGGCGCTGCTAAGCTGACGTTCATCGTCGGCCTGGTTGAGCATGAAGGCTTGGGAGGCCATCACCCAGAATTCCTCCTGCGTGGGTTCGCTGAACACCAGCCAGCCGCCCGGCTTGAGCAAGGCGAGCAGGGTCGCCAGGGAGCGTTCGGTGTCGCGCGCGGCATTGAGCACGCCACCGGCGATGATCAGGTCCCAGCTCTGGCTACGATAACCCTGGGCCAGGGCGGGGCGGTCGATGTCGAACACGCCGTGGCGAATCCACGGCCAGTCTTGCAGACGCTCGGCGGCCTGCTCGCTGAAATAGCGCGACACGTCGGTACATAGGTAATCCACCGGAGCGTCGGCCAAGACCGGCAACACCGCCTGGGTGGTCGACCCAGTGCCGGCGCCGACTTCGAGCACGCGCAACGTTGCATCGGCTGGCTGGCGCGCGGCCCAGGCGCCCACCCAATGGGCGACGGCGCGATGCTGGTACTGCGCCGCCAGGCTTTCGCGGTACAACGCCGCCGCGCGTTCGGTGCGCCCCTCGGGAAACAACAGGTGCACGGCCGCACAGTCGCCGCGCATCAGCGCCGGCAATTGACGCGCATTCTCCCGGGCATATTCGAGGGTGCCGCTGCCACCGGTGTTGCGCGCCCAGTCCAGGGTCAGTTGCGTCCAGATACCTTCGAGGGCTTCGTCGCGCCAGGCGCTGGCGTCAAGAGCGGGGTGCAGCCGGGTGCCTTCGCGGCGCAACAGGCCTTGCCCTTGCAACACGTCCAGCCAGCGTGCGATCAGCGCGCGGTGACCCGGCGCGATGCCGCCATGTGCCAGCGCCTGGGCGACATCGTTCAGCGGTGCGGGCAGCAGGCCGCAATGGTCCAGGCCGTTGAGCATCGACAGCAACGCGGCGTGGCCCAACCGATCGTTGAGTCGTACCGCTTCGACGAGTCGTTCGGTGGAAAACTGTGGGTCGAGGGCGGCTTCGGTTTCATCGAGGTAATCCTCGATCCCTGCTGCCGCGCAAGGGCGCGGCACGGCGAACAAGGTCTGGCCGTGCAGCGCGACGCTGCTCACGTCGGGATGCCCAAGGGCACGCTCGCGCCAGCGTTGCTGCTCGAGCTTGACGCTGGTCAGGTCGCGCCAGTCGCCAAGCGCCTCCGTAAACCCTTGGACGCGGCAGTTGAGCTGTGCGGCCGCGCGTTCGGCGAGTTGCCAGTCGCCCGGTTGCGCCGTGACGAACAGCAGCTGTTCCAGGTGGCTCAGGTCGGTCAACGGCAGGGCGGGGAAGTCCAGCAGCCGTTCCAGCTGTTCGGCATTCATGACCGCCACGGCGGGGCGCTGGCGCTCGATGACCGCCAACAGGCGTGCCGGGGAGTGCTGGTGAATACCCAGGTCGGTCAGGCCAGGCAAATGCCATGGGAACGTGCCGACGGGCAGATCAGTCAGCAGAATGTCAACGTGCAGCGTCATCACGAAACTCCTACGGCGTGAAACAAACGTTGTCCGGCGGCCGCCAGCGGGTCGGTTGCGGCGGGCCATACTTCGAGCAACCGGAAGCCCTGGGCCTGCAAGGCCTGGCGCCATGCATCGGGTGCGATGAAGACTTCATCGCTATCGCGCAACGGCGCACCGGCGGGCGGCGACAGCAGCAGGTGCATGAACGTCAGCATGGCCGGGTTGTCCGCAATGGACTCACTGAACAACAGGCTCCCGCCGTCCCGCAGGCAGGCGCGAATCTGCCCGAGGCTGCATGGGAGGTCGCGGGCGTTGTGCAGCGTATTGCCAGCGATCACCATGTCCTGGCTGCGCGCCGCGATGCCTTGCCCGGCGAAGTCTCGATCAAGGTCGAGCAAGCCGAAGTGCATCCCCGGCTCCAGGCGAAACTGGCGCTGGGCCGCGCGGGTGAAAAGCGCACTGATGTCGGTAAAGCGATAGTCCTTCTCGCGCTCCTGCAACGCGGCCAGCACGGCGCGAGTGGTGCAGGCGGCACCGCCCCCCAGCTCCAGCACCCGCAGCACATCGCCTTGGGCCGCGGTTTCGCCCGCCCGTGTCGCGAGGGCCTGATTGATCGCCGCGGTGAAGTGGTTGTGCTGGTAGGCCCCGAGCACCGCGACGGGGTCACCCGATTGCAACAGCAACGGTGCCAGGGCGAGTTGATCGCGCAACAGGTCAGGCAAACATTCGATGACCTGTTGGTGCAGGGTGGCCATGCTGGTCGGGAAGCCCAGTTCGGCGTACAGCCCGGGCAGGTTTTCGACGGCGGCCTTGGGTGGCGTGCCCTGCCAGGCGAGGCGTCCGGCGTCTTCGCCCAGCGCCGCGGCGCGGGTCAGCGCCACCAGCCAGCGCCGCACGATCCACGCATGGCGGGGCGCTGTGCCTAACGCCTGGTTGATCTGCCCGGCGCTGCGCCAGGCCTGCAATGGCAAGGCCTGGGTGTGCAGCAACACCTGGGCCATCACTCCCAGGCTCACGTGTTCAAGTTCATTCAGGGCATTGTTCATAGGCAACCTTCTTCGACGCTGTGCAGGTGATCGAGCGGGCCATGCAGCAGGTTCAGCGCCCGGATCGCCGAGGTGCGTTGCAGGCGTTCAAGGCTGGCGGCGGGTGGCAACGCCTGGGCGGCAAAATGGCAGCCGGGACTGATTTCCCCGTTCGCCACGCTGACCACCGTGGCCGCGGCCATGGCCCCGGTCAGCGCCGCATTGCCCGCGCCGCTGAGCACCAGGCTGCGGGTGCGCGCCTGGCCCTCCCACAGCCCGTCGAGTTGCAGCAATAACGTGACGAAAGGGGCCTGGCCGCTGAGGTCCAGCAGGCTGGCCTCGCACAACCGCCGCACCGCTTCGGCGCGCGGCAGGCTGTGGGCCAGGTCCAGCGCCTTGAGCACATGCCCATCGGTGATCACGTTGAACCATTGGCCGACCTCCAGGCGCAGGTCCATCGCCAGGCGTTCGCCTTCCCGGTTCAAATAGGGCAACACGTGAACCTGGCCGGGGAAACACGGCAGCAGCACGTCCTGACTGCGGCGTAGCGCTCGGCTGCACCGGCCGTTGCGCCAGGCCGCCAAGGGTTCGCTGGTGCCATCCACCGCGCCTTGCAGGAAATCATCGGCGGCCACGGCGGTGAAGTGGTCACGCAAGCCGAAATAGCTGGTCAGTCCGAGCACCTGGGTGAAGGCTTGCTCGGCCAGCCAGCGCGGCAGCAAGCCGGTGAGCCCCGGTTGCAGACCGGCACCGAGGACGGCGCAACGGTTGCGCCATTGCTGTGGGTCAAGTGTCATCTCGCCGGCCGCATCCACGTAATGCGCATCGGCTTGCAGCGCCGCCCGGGCGGCGCGGTCCGCCAGTCGCCAAGAGGGTCCGGCGCAGTTGAGCAGCACCTCGCAGCCACGGGCGAACCCAGCCAGGGCAGGGGCGTCATTGAAATCCACCGCTGTCCATTGCAACCGGGCGTCGGGCCATTGCTGCTGCAGCGATGCGAGGCAGCGCGCACCGTTGCCTGGATCGCGCCCGCCCAGGCGAAGTTCGCTCACGCCCAGGCTCAACAGCCCCCGGGCGCTGGCCAGACCGACATCGCCACTGGCGCCCAGCACACCGATCAGCATGGCTGGGCCTGCGCATTCAGGCGCCAGCCACCGGCGCGCTGGCGATCACGCCAGAACCCCGCGTAACGTCCATCGAGGGCCAGCAGTTGCGGGTGAGTGCCTGATTCCACGAGGCGGCCCTGGTCCAGCACCAGAATCTGCTCGGCGGCCATGATAGTTGGCAGGCGATGGGCGATGACCAGTACCGTCGAGCTTTGCTTCAGGCTACCAATGGCCGCCTGTACAAAGGCTTCGTTGTGCGAGTCCAGGGCGGCAGTGGCTTCATCCAGCAGCACGATCGGGGCACGCTTGAGCAGCGCCCTGGCCAGGGACACCCGCTGGCGTTCGCCGCCGGACAGCGCCGCGCCGCCTTCGCCCACCGGGGTGAGCCAGCCTTGGGGCAGGCGCGCGACAATTTCATCGACGCCGGCGAGGCTCGCCGCTTCGGCTACCTGCTGCGCACTGGCGTCCGGCTTGCCGACGCGGATATTGGCTTCGAGGCTGTCGTCGAACAGGTAGACGTCCTGCATCACCAGCGACAGTTGCGCCATCAAGGCCTCGTTGGACAGTTCGCGCACATCGACGCCGCCGACCTTGACGTGGCCCTCGGTCACATCGAAAAAACGCATGAGCAGGCGCGTGACGGTGGTCTTGCCTGAACCCGAGGCGCCGACAATCGCTGTCATCGAATGGGCCGGTGCGTGGAATGTCAGGTCGCGCAGCACCGTCGGGCCACTGGCGTAGGCGAAGCTGACGTGTTCGAAGGCAAAGCTGCCGGGTTCGCTCAATGGCTGACTGACCAGGGGTTGCGGCAATGGCGGCTCGCGCAGGATGCCGACCAGTTGGTCCAGGTCGTTGCCGGCCATGCGTAACAGCCCGCTGCGTGCCGCCGCCTCGGCCAGTGGGCCGACAAAACGCGCCGCCAGGGCGAGCAGGGCGACCAGTTGAATGGCGTCGATGGCGCCTCGGGCAGCCAGGGCGATGCCCACGCCGACCAAAAGTGCGAAGGCCAATTGCACGGCCAGGCCGCCGGCCAGCAATTTCGGAAAGGTCTGGGACACCATCGAGCCGCCGGCTTGTTTCTGCGCCAGGTTGGCCGCCTGCAACGGCGCGTATCCCTCTTGGGTCCGGCCAAACGCGCGCAGCACTTGCTGGTAGCGGGCGAACTCCACCACCCGGTTTCCGGCGAGGGTCGCGGCGGCTTCGACCCGGGCATCGTTGTGGCCGATGGCATCGGCTGACCATCGATGGGTGAAGTAGATCAGCGGTGCGCACAGCACGGCGGTCAGGCCCAGGCGCCAGTCGAAGATGAACAGGGTCAGCGCGACCGTGGCCGGTACGACCACTCCGCAAACCACCGGTCCCAGGTAATGCGCAAACAAGCCGGTGACCATCAGCGTGCCGCTGGTGGCGCTGCGCGACAGGCGCCCGACTTTTTCCGAGTTGAACCAGCCCAGGGGCAGGCTGGCCAGATGTTGGCCGAGGCGATCATGCAAAGTGGTCAGCACGACCAGTGCGAGTGCAAAGCCCTTCATCGCCTGCTGGTAATGGGCGATGCAGGTCAGCGCGGCCATCGCCGCGAGGCCGGCCAGCCACGCCATCGCCGTGGACAGATCACCGGCAAACAATGCGTGCAGGATCGGCACCAGCAGTGCGACGGCCAGGCCTTGCAGCACGGCGCTGGTCACCAGCCACGCGAGGTATCGGTAGAGGCGCGCGGCGTGCGCCGGCCCCAGTAAAGTGACAAGACTGCGGATCACAGGGACATCTCCAGCTCGGGGACTGAACTCTTGGCGCCGGCGCGCCACAGGCGGGCATAGGCGCCGTTGGCCTGAAGCAGGGATTCGTGACGACCGCTTTCAAGCACGCGGCCTTGATCGAGGACGACGATCTGGTCCACCCCGCTGATACTGGCCAGGCGGTGGGCGATCACCAGCACCGTGCGACCCCGGGCCAGGGCCGACAAGGCGTCCTGGATCAGCGCTTCGGATTCGGGGTCGGCGTGGGAAGTCGCCTCGTCGAGGATCAGCACCGGCGTGTCGGCCAATAACGTGCGGGCGATGGACAGGCGTTGCGCTTCACCGCCAGAGAAAATCGCATCCTCGCCGATCACCGATTGATAGCCACGGGGCAGGGCCTGGATGCGCGAGTGGATCTGCGCCGAGCGGGCGGCTCTCTCCATCTCTGCAGCGCTGGCATCGGGGCGGCCCAGGCGCAGGTTTTCGGCCACGGTCCCGTGCACCAGTTGCGCGTCCTGCAGGACGAAACCGACCTGCTTGTACAGTTGGCGCGGATCGATCTCTCGCACATCGACACCGCCGACCCTTACGCAGCCGGCGTTGACGTCGTGAAAGCGCGGCACCAGTTTGGCCAGGGTCGATTTGCCCGCGCCGGAGGCTCCGACCAGGGCGGTCACGCTGCCGGCCGGGCAGTGCAGATCGACGCCGTTGAGGATCGGGTGCTCTTCGTTGTAGCCGAACAGCACCCGTTCAAAAGTGATGTCGCTGCCCCGGGGCTGCTTGCTGACGTTCGGCGCGGGCAGCTCTTGAACCGTGAGCAGCGCTTCGATGCGGTCGGCGGCGGCCAGGGCGGTGCGTTGCGCGGTCAGGCTCTGGTTGATCACCAACAGCGACTGCGGAATCACCACCGCCACCAGGGTTTCGGCGAACAATTGCAGCGGCGTGATCCAGCCTTCGGCCAGCAACAGGCTGCCCACCCCCAGGCTCACCAGCAGAATCACCGGGACGCTCAAGGCCATCGAGGAAAACGCTTCCAGGCGCAGCAGTGGCTTGACCCAACCGGCGTATTGCTCGCTGAACTGGTTGACCGCCCGTTGATAGCTGCGATGGGCCTGGCCCACCTGGCCGAACGCCTTGACCACGGCAATGCCATGGACAAACTCGACGATCGCGGCGCTGACCCGGCTCATGCTCTTGTCCAGCAGCTGCATCTTCGCGCCGAAGCCACGCATCATCAGGGCATAGGCCAGCGCATACACCGGCAAAGTCAGCACCGCCAGCAATGCCAGGCGCCAGTTCAGCGTGGCCAGCCACACCAGCCCCGCCAGGGGCGTGACAATTGCCGCGGTGAGTTCCACCGCGTGGTGGGCGACCAGGTGATGGAGGTCTTCCAGATCGTCCTGGACCACTTTGCGCACCGCCCCCGAAGTGGTGTCGGTGTACCAGCCCAAGGGCACGCGCCCCAGCTTGCGCACCATGGCTTCGCGCAGGCTGGCCTGCAGGCGATGGTCCGCCAGGTGGGTCAGCCACAGGGCTACGCCGTTGGCCATCCAGCCCAGGCTCAGGGCGATCACCACCAGCGCCGCCCAGCGCCACAGGGCCTGAGTGTCGACGCTACCGGTCAGCAGCAACCGGCCCAGTTCGGTCAGGCCGATAAAGGGCACCAGGTTGACCAGCGCGCCGACCGCGGCAAACGCCACGCCTATGCGGATCAGGCGATTGACCGGGCGTTTGAGGGTATCCAGAGCGCTCGTCATGAGTTTTTCCGCAGGGCGTCCAGCAGGTGCGCGGTGACGGTGTGGACGTGAGGCGGTTCGATCACGCTGAAGTGGTTGCCCGGCACGTCGATCAAGTCGAACCGCCCCAGGCACGCGTCTTCCCAGAATGGCGCCGCCAGGTGGCCAACGCCGCCGGTGATACCGAACGATTGCTGCTCCAGGCAGCGCAGATAGGTCATGTTGCCGAGGAACGGCGGCGGGTCGAACCGTGCCGCGCGCATGCTGTGACGGCACACGCGAAACAGCGTCGGTACCAGCTCGGGGCCGATGGGCACCCCGGCCTGGCCCGACGC
The DNA here is from genome assembly GCA_029239415.1 of Pseudomonas sp. The sequence goes on from JAQZAY010000045.1 coordinate 14,271, forward strand.
CAGGCGCGCGTACTCGGCCAGGCGTTCTTCCTGGCTGCGTGCCGATTGTTGCTGCACCGCCAGCGCGAGGGCCTCCAGGCCCGGGTCACCGCTCAACGAAGCCATGGCCCCGGCCGGCACGCGGCGATTGTCACGAGCCATCAACAGATCGATGGCGCGGTACACGTCATAGTCTTCAATGTGCGCGCCGAACACGGTCTTGACCGGGTCCAGGTTCAGGTTGGGCACGAAGATCGCCTCGTAGGCCAGCTCTTCGTCGGTGTCGATGAACATCGGAATGCTGTCGATCAGACTCAAGTCCACCACGTTCATGCCGCGTTCGAGCAGGCGCCGCGCAACCTCGGTGGCGAGCAGCCCGCCGAGGCAGTAACCGATCAACTGGAAGCGCTGGTGACCGTCGGCAATCAAGCGTTCGGCGTAGTCCTGGGCCACGCTTTCGATCAGGCGCTTGGGCTCCAGCGCCAGGTAGCGCTCAGTGTCGGCCACGGCAAAGCCAATCACCGGCCCGGCTTGTTGTTCGGCCAGGGCGCGGCCCAGGTGCTGGAAGTAGTCCAGGGTGCCGAGGGCGGCATGGAACATCACCCGCACCGGGCCGACCTCGCCACCGCCAAATGGCACCACCAACGCGTTGCTGCTTGATGAGCGCTGGGCTTCGCCACTTGCCGCAACGGCGGCTGGCGCGCTTTCGCCGTGGTTGAGCAGGCGCGCCAGGGCGGCGACATTCGGCTCGTTGAGCATCTGCCGCAGCAGTGTGTCGTAACTCAAGCCCTGGGCCTGGGGCAGCTGTTCACGCAGTTGCCCCGCGATCCGGGCGAGGATCAGTGAGTCCGCACCTTTTTCATAGAAACTGTCGTTGACGCCAATCTGCGTCAGGCCCAAGGCCTCGGCCCATAACCGGCAAAGCTCGGCGGTAAGCGGATCGCTCGGCGTCGCCTGGTCATTGGACACCTGGGCATCAACTGCGGGACGCAAGCCGGCCAGGGTCTTGCGGTCGACCTTGCCGTTGGCGGTCAATGGCAGGCGGTCAAGCACTTGCAGGTGCGCCGGCAGCATGTACTCGGGCAAGCGCTGTGCCAGGGCGCGGCGCAGGCTGTCGACGTCCAGGCGTTGGAACCCGGCCTTGAAACGGGCGGCGAACACCTGCATGCCGAGGGCGGCCAGCGGATGATCGGCCTGGGGCAGGGCGGGCAGGCATTCGCCACCGAACGCCTGGATCCGCGCCTGCCAGGTTTCGGCGTCGCGCAAACCGCTGCGACCCAGGTCGTGGTCGCCGTTGACCGGGGTCATCATGAAGCCCTGGGTCAGCAGGATCGGCGGCCATTCGCCGGTGGGTTCGCTGAACACCAACCAGCCACCGGGGCTGAGCAATTCGGTGATCCGGGCGAGGGCTTGGTCGATGTCCTTGACGCTGTTGAGCATGCCCGCGCAGAGCACCACATCGGCACTGTTGCTGGCCAGCCCTTGGGGCCGGATGTCCTGGTCGATGTCGAGCACGCCGTAACGCACCCAGGCGTGCTCGGCAAACCGTTGTCTGGCCGCCGGCAGGAAAAAGGCGGTCATGTCGGTGAACAGGTAATCGACGTTCAGGCCATCGAGCAGGCCGATCACCGGCGCGCTGGTGGCCCCGGTACCGGCGCCGATTTCGAGGATGCGCAGCGGACCGTCGCCGTCATGGTGCGTGGCGAGGCGATTGATCAGTGCCGCGATGCTGTGATTGTTGTAGCGCGACACGGCGTCCCCGCCGTACAGCTGCAACGCCAGGTCCTGTTGGCCCTGGGGGAACAGCAGGTCGAAGGGGTTGACCTCGCCCTTGAGCAGTTGCGGCAATTGCCAGACATGGTTGAGCTGGTAGTCGAACAGCGCCTGGCTGCACAGCCCCGAGGCGACCGCCTGTTCCACCCGCCCCCAGGCCAGTGCCGGCTCCGGGACGGGTTGCGCCAGTCGATAGCGCGATTGTTCCAGTTGCAGCAGGCCTGCCTCGCACAGCGAGCCCAGCCAGCGCCGCACCAACCAGTGATGGCGCGGCTGTGCCTGCAAGGCGTTGAGAATGGCCGGCGCATCGGGTTCGGCCAGCTCTGCGCTGAACAAGCCGGCCTTGAGCATCACCTCCAGCATCGAGCTCAGCGCCGCAACCTTGAGGTCCGCCTGATAATCGCGAACGCCCTGTGCGTCGAAGGCGCCGACCTGGCTGTCGGCAAAACGATTGATCGTCGTGAGCAACGACGCGTCCGGCAGCGGTTCTGGTGCTGTCCGCGCAGCGGTGACAAAAGCCATCAGGCTCCGTTCGCTGCGCTCGCCGGATGCGTCACCGGTGACCAGGCTGATGGCGCTGTCCACGCCGGGCGTGGCGAGCAATGCCGCGTCGATCTCGCCCAGTTCAACGCGGTGTCCGCGGATCTTCACCTGGCCGTCTTCACGGCCGAGGAACTCCAGTTCGCCACCCGGCAGGTAGCGTCCACGGTCGCCCGTGCGATACAGGCGCTGGCCGTCAACGGGATGGGCGAAGAACCGCGCCTCGCTCAGCACCTGATCGCCGAGGTAACCCTGGGCCAGGCCGATACCGCTGATGTACAGGTCACCGGGCACCCAGGTCGGCGCGTCGCGCCATTGGCTGTCGAGCACGCGAAAGCCCTGGTTGGCCAAGGGCAGGCCATAAGGAATGCTGCGCCACGCCGGGTCAATCGCGCCGATCGGGTGCAGGTTGGACCAGATCGACGCTTCGGTCGCGCCACCGAGGCCGACCAGGGCCAGGTCGGGCAACAGTTGTTGGAGTTGCGGCGGCAGGTTCAGCGGGATCCAGTCACCGGACAACAACGCCAGGCGCAGGCTGTCCAGCGGCCGCGGTTCGGCATGCAAGTAATGAGCGAGCATGTGCAGTTGCGCAGGCACCGAATTCCACAGCGTCACTTGGTGACGCTGTATCAGCTCGGCCCAGTGCGACGGGTCGGCGCCACGGGCCGGGTCGGGCAGCACCAGTGCGCCACCGACGGCGAGGGGACCGAAGAGGTCGTACACCGACAGGTCGAAACTCAGCTGTGCCAACCCCAGCACGCGATCCCTGGCGCTGAGCTGAAAGCGCCGGTTGATGTCCTGCACGGTATTGAGAGCGGCGCGATGGCTGATCATCACGCCTTTGGGATCGCCCGTGGAGCCGGAGGTGAAGATCACGTAGGCGAGATCATCGGGGCTGCCGTCGAGCGCTTTGAAGTCGGCTGGAGCCGGCGCCAGTTGATCCACCGCATGCCAGTGCAGACCATCGGCCAGCGGCGTGCTGGGCAAGGCGTGAGACTGACCGAGCACATGGCGCACCTGGGCGCTGCGCAGCACGCGGTCGCGGCGGGCGGCCGGGGCGTTGCTGTCGAGTGGCAGGTAGGCGGCCCCGGCAAGCAATACACCGTAGGCCGCCACGACCTGGTCGAGGCTCTTGGGCATGAGGATTGCCACCGGTTCCTCGGCGGTGCAACCGGCCTGGCGCAGGGTGGCGGCGACGGCCAGGGCGCGTTCGACGAGTGCGGCGTAGGTCAGGCTGCCGTTGGCGTC
>JAQZAY010000384.1 GCA_029239415.1 Pseudomonas sp.
CGCTACTTCTCGACCGCCAAGCGCAAGTTCATCATTGCCGACACCCCGGGTCACGAGCAGTACACCCGCAACATGGCCACCGGCGCCTCGACCTGCGACCTGGCGATCATCCTGGTCGATGCCCGCTACGGCGTGCAGACCCAGACCCGCCGGCACAGCTACATCGCCTCGTTGCTGGGTATCAAGCACATCGTCGTAGCCATCAACAAGATGGACCTGAAGGGCTTTGACGAGCAGGTCTTCGAGTCGATCAAGGCCGACTACCTGAAATTCGCCGAAGCCATCAACCTGACGCCGAGCAGCCTGCACTTCGTGCCGATGTCGGCGCTCAAGGGCGACAACGTGGTCAACCGCAGCGAGCGTTCGCCGTGGTACACCGGCCCTGCGTTGATGGAGATCCTGGAAACCGTCGAAGTCGCGGCGGACCGCAACTTCACCGACCTGCGTTTCCCGGTGCAGTACGTCAACCGTCCGAACCTGAACTTCCGTGGCTTTGCCGGCACCCTGGCCAGTGGCGTGGTGCACAAGGGCGACGAAGTCGTCGTGCTGCCGTCGGGCAAGAGCAGCCGGGTCAAGTCCATCGTCACCTACGAAGGCGAGCTGGAGCACGCAGGCCCAGGCCAGGCCGTGACCCTGACCATGGAAGACGAGATCGACATCTCCCGGGGCGACCTGCTGGTGCATGCCGACAACGTCCCGCCGGTGACCGACCAGTTCGACGCGATGCTGGTGTGGATGTCCGAGGAGCCGATGCTTCCCGGCAAGAAATACGACATCAAGCGTGCCACCAGCTATGTGCCGGGCTCGATCGCCAGCATCACCCACAAGGTCGATGTGAACACCCTCGAGCTTGGCGCGGCCAGCGCGTTGCAGCTCAACGAGATCGGCCGGGTCAAGGTGGCGCTCGATGCCTCGATCGCGCTGGACGGTTACGAAAGCAACCGCACCACGGGCGCCTTCATCGTCATCGACCGCCTCACCAACGGCACGGTCGGCGCCGGCATGATCATCGCGCCGCCGGTATTGCCGCATGGCACCGCCAGCCAGCACGGCAGCCTGTGCCACGTCTCCACCGAGGAGCGCGCGTTGCGCCTTGGCCAGCAGCCGGCCACCGTGCTGTTCAGCGGCCTGTCGGGCGCTGGCAAGAGCACCCTGGCCTACGCCGTGGAGCGCAAGCTGTTCGACCTGGGCCGTGCGGTCTATGTCCTCGACGGCCAGAACCTGCGCCACGACCTGAACAAGGGGCTGCCGCAGGACCGCGCCGGCCGCACCGAGAACTGGCGCCGCGCCGCCCACGTGGCGCGCCAGTTCAACGAAGCCGGCCTGCTGACCCTGGCGGCGTTCGTGGCCCCGGATGCCGAAGGCCGCGAACAGGCCAAGGCGCTGATCGGCAAGGAGCGCCTGCTGACGGTCTACGTCCAGGCCTCGCCGCTGGTCTGCCGCGAGCGTGACCCGCAGGGCCTCTATGCCGCCGGTGGCGACAACATCCCGGGCGAAGGCTTCCCGTATGACGTGCCGCTGGATGCCGACCTGGTGATCGACACCCAGAACTCGACCGTGGAAGAGGGCGTCAGGCAGGTGCTGGAACTGCTGCGCACGCGTGGCGCGATCTAAGCGTTCTGCTTGAACGAAAAACCCGCACTGGTGAGAGCCAGGCGGGTTTTTTTATGGCCAATAGAGGGCCACATTGTTGCTCTCAGAAAAATCCGTCACTGACTACGGCATTTTCATCCCAGGACACCTGCCGATGCCGATAGTGCGCAGAGCCGCCGAACTTACACTTGCACGGTACATTTCGTACATAACAAGAAAGTGGAGTAAGGCAATGACATTTGGCATAGGCAAGACCCTGGCAGCTGCAACCCTGGCTTTCGCGGCGATTCCAGCCATTGCAGGCGACGCGGGCAGTCAGTGCTGCCCGTTCAGCGACCAGAGCCTGAAGCGCTCGGTCAAGCCGCTGGAAGGCTCGACGCAGCAACTGATGCAGCTCAACGGTGTGCAGTTCACCTGGAAGGACTCCGGCCGTGAAGACGTCGGCCTGATCGCCCAGGACGTGCAGAAGGTATACCCGCAAGTGGTCCACGAGAAACAAGGCCTGCTGACAGTGGACTACCAGAAGCTGGTCGCCCCGCTGATCGAGTCGGTACGTGAGCTGAACGCCCGGATCGAAGTGCTGGAAAAAGCCCAGGCCAAGTAAGCCGGCAGGGGGGTTCTGTTGCCATCAAAGGCCGTAGTGCCTCGCCGGTAGCAGAATCCCCCGTCGCCTCTTCAACCATGTGTGAACGCACTGGTCACTCCCGTGGCATAAGCTTATGGCAAACCACTGGAGGCATGAGGCCATGCGCGATGCTGACGACAGCTACGGTTTCTCCACCCGGGCCATTCACCACGGCTACGATCCCCAGTCCCACCAGGGCGCCCTGGTGCCCCCGGTCTACCAGACCGCTACCTACGCCTTTCCCACTGTCGAGTACGGCGCGGCCTGTTTCGCGGGCGAGGCAGGCGGGCATTTCTACAGCCGGATTTCCAACCCGACCCTGGCCTTGCTCGAAACGCGCATGGCCTCGCTCGAGGGCGGTGAGGCGGGGCTGGCACTGGCGTCGGGCATGGGTGCGATCACCTCGACGATGTGGACGCTGCTGCGCCCCGGTGACGAGCTGATCGTGGGCCACACCTTGTACGGTTGCACCTTCGCTTTCCTGCACCATGGCATCGGCGAGTTCGGGGTCACCGTGCGCCACGTCGACCTCAACGATGCCCAGGCCCTGGAGGCTGCCATCAGCCCCAGGACGCGCATGATCTACTTCGAGACCCCGGCCAATCCCACCCTGCACCTGGTGGACATCGCCCTGGTGACGGGCATCGCGCGCGAACATGGCGTCATCGTGGTGGTCGACAATACCTACTGCACGCCTTTCCTGCAGCGTCCGCTGGAGTTGGGCGCGGACCTGGTGGTGCATTCGGCGACCAAGTACCTCAGTGGCCATGGCGATATCACCGCGGGGCTCGTCATCGGGCGCAAGGCGCTGGTCGACCGCATCCGCCTGCAGGGCCTCAAGGACATGACCGGCGCGGTGCTGGCACCGCTCGATGCGTCATTGCTGATGCGTGGCCTCAAGACCCTGTCCCTGCGGATGGAGCGCCATTGTGCCAATGCCGTGCAGGTGGCGGCGTTCATCGAGCGACAGCCGATGGTCGAGCTGATCCACTACCCCGGGTTGCCTGGTTTCCCGCAATACGCGTTGGCCCAGCGGCAGATGCGCCTGCCGGGCGCGATGATCGCGCTCGAGCTCAAGGGCGGGATCGAGGCAGGACGGCGTTTCATGAATGCCCTGCAGCTGTTCAGCCGGGCGGTCAGCCTGGGCGATACCGAGTCGTTGGCGCAGCATCCGGCCAGCATGACGCACTCGAGCTACAGCCGGGAGGAGCGGGCCAGGCATGGGATTTCGGAGGGGTTGGTGCGGCTCTCGGTGGGGCTTGAAGACATCGAGGACCTGATCGCGGACATCGGGCAGGCGTTCACTGCACTCTGAGCGGCCTGCCAGCCTGCAGGAGCGACATCAGTTCGCTCCTGCAAGAGGCTTTCAGCGCTTGAGCCCGTAGTGCTCGTCGAGCATGCCCGGCGAGTCTG
>JAQZAY010000046.1 GCA_029239415.1 Pseudomonas sp.
CCAGCCATTCCTGGGTTTCGACGGGATCGAGGTCTTGCATGGCTTGCTCCAGGGCGGAAAGGCTTCCAGAATCGGTTGCCTGAGTTTGCGACTGGCCTTTTGGGCAGACGTCATGAATTCTTGGATTACCGGAGTGTGATCCGGCGCCGTGTAGTTTTACTACAAATGCTCTCGCATTTCATGCTTTTGCAGTTTGGGGGTAGTAGTAAAACTACAGGAAAGCGGCTTATGGCCGCCACCCGGGTTGTGAGGAAAAACGATACCGGTGGTGAAGAACGGCTTGTCTGCGGGTGATTCTTGATGTTTACCGCTATTAATCCAGTCATTTCAGCTATAAATAACTTTTGTACGACAGTCCAGCCGTGGTCCGGTCCCCCCTTGGCCGCCTCAAACCCTCACCTACTCGCCGATCAAGGATAGACCATGCGCCTGCCTTTGCCGTCCGATCTGCCGACTGCCCTCAAGCCACTGCTCGCCCACAATGAACAGTCATTGCGTGAAGCGCTGGGCGCTCATCCCGGGCTCGACCTGGCATCCTGGAGCCCGCTGCACCGTGCCCGATTCGACCAGGTTGCCGCCGCCAGCGAGTTTGTCCTTGGCCAGGCAGTGCGCGAGCCGGATGTGCTGTTCCAGCTGGCCGCCAGCGGCGAGCTCGACCGCAGCTTCGCGCCCGGGGAGTTGTGCGCCCAGGTGGCCGCGGCGGTCCAGGCGGCACAGAGCGAGGACGAGCTGGCGCGCAACCTGCGCCGCGAGCGCAACCGCCAGCAGGTGCGCATCATCTGGCGCGACCTGACCCGCCAGGCCGACCTGCGCGAGACCTGCCGCGACCTGTCGGACCTTGCCGATGCCGCGATCGACCAGGCCTACCAGTGGCTGTACCCGCGCCATTGCCAGCAGTTCGGCACCCCTATCGGCCACCGCAGCGGCCTGGCCCAGCACCTGGTGGTGCTGGGCATGGGCAAGCTGGGCGCGGTGGAGCTGAACCTGTCGTCGGACATCGACCTGATCTTCGCTTTTCCAGAGGCCGGCGAGACCACGGGGGTCAAGCGCGCGCTCGACAACCAGGAGTTCTTCACCCGCCTCGGCCAGCGACTGATCAAGGCACTGGACCCGGTCACCGTCGATGGCTTCGTCTTCCGGGTCGACATGCGCCTGCGTCCTTATGGCTCGGCGGGCGCGCTGGTGCTGAGCTTCAGCGCGCTCGAGCACTACTACCAGGACCAGGGCCGCGACTGGGAACGCTACGCCATGATCAAGGCGCGCGTGGTCGCTGGCGACCAGGCGGCCGGGGCGCAATTGCAGGACATGCTCAAGCCTTTCGTCTACCGGCGCTACCTGGACTTCTCGGCCATCGAGGCGCTGCGCACCATGAAGCAGCTGATCCAGCAGGAAGTGCGGCGCAAGGGCATGGCCGACAATATCAAGCTCGGCGCCGGTGGCATCCGCGAGGTGGAATTCATCGCCCAGGCCTTCCAGCTGATCCATGGCGGACGCGACCTGAGCCTGCAGCAGCGCCCGCTGCTCAAGGTGCTGGCAACCCTCGAAGGCCAGGGCTACCTGCCGCCTGCGGTCATCGCCGAGCTGCGCGAGGGCTACGAGTTCCTGCGCTACACCGAGCACGCGATCCAGGCCATCGCCGACCGCCAGACGCAGATGCTGCCCGAAGGCGACCTCGACCGCGCGCGCGTCGCCTTCATGCTCGGCTTTGCCGACTGGGACAGCTTCCATGCCCAGCTCATGCACTGGCGCGGGCGCATCGACTGGCACTTCCGCCAGGTCATCGCCGACCCGGATGAAGAGGAGTGCGAGGATGGCGAGCTGGTGGTCGGTGGCGAATGGTCACCGTTGTGGGAGCAGGCCCAGGACGAAGAGGCCGCTGGCCGCCAGTTGCAGGAAGCCGGTTTCGCCGACGCCGCCAAGGCCCTGCGCCAGCTCGCCGGCCTGCGTGCGAGCCCGGCGCTGCGCTCGATGCAGCGCATTGGCCGTGAGCGGCTCGACGCGTTCATTCCACGGCTGCTGGCCCAGGCCGTCGAGCACGACGATCCGGACCTGGTGCTCGAGCGCGTATTGCCACTTGTCGAAGCGGTGGCGCGGCGCTCGGCCTACCTTGTGCTGCTGACCGAGAACCCCGGCGCGCTGCGCCGGCTGCTGACCCTGTGCGCGGCCAGCCCATGGATCGCCGAGCAGATCACTCGCTTCCCGCTGCTGCTCGACGAGCTGCTCAACGAAGGCCGGCTGTTCAGCCCGCCGCTGGCGCCCGAGCTTGCCAGCGAGCTGCGCGAGCGCCTGACACGCATCCCCGAGGACGACCTCGAGCAGCAGATGGAAGCCCTGCGCCACTTCAAGCTGGCCCACAGCCTGCGCGTGGCGGCTTCGGAGATCACCGGCAACCTGCCGTTGATGAAAGTCAGCGACTACCTGACCTGGCTCGCCGAGGCCATTCTTGACCAGGTGCTGGCCCTGGCCTGGCGCCAGACCGTGGTGCGCCACGGCCAGCCCAGGCGCAGCGACGGCAGCCTGTGCGACCCGGGCTTCGTGATCGTCGGTTATGGCAAGGTCGGCGGCATCGAGCTGGGCCACGGCTCGGACCTGGATCTTGTGTTCATCCACGATGGCGATCCGCAGGCCGAGACCGACGGCGCCAAGCCCATCGACAGCGCGCAGTTCTATACCCGCCTGGGGCAGCGCATCATTCACCTGCTGACCACCCAGACCAACTCCGGGCAGCTCTATGACGTGGACATGCGCCTGCGGCCGTCGGGCGCGGCCGGGTTGCTGGTCAGCTCGCTGGGCGCCTTCGATCGCTACCAGCAGAACGAGGCCTGGACCTGGGAGCACCAGGCCCTGGTGCGGGCGCGGGTTCTGGTCGGCTGCCCGCAGGTGGCCAGCGCCTTCGAGAGCGTGCGCGCCCAGGTGCTGGGCAGGGTCCGCGACCTGGACAAGCTGCGCGCCGAGGTGAGCGAGATGCGCGCCAGGATGCGCGGCAGCCTGGGCACCCGGATCACCGCGGCGGGGACCGCGGCCAATGCCTTCGAGCCAGGCATGCCGTTCGACATCAAGCAGGATGCCGGAGGGATCGTCGACATCGAGTTCATGGTGCAGTATGCGGCGCTTGCCTGGTCGCACGACCACCCCGAGCTGCTGCGCTGGACCGACAATATCCGCATCCTCGAAGAGCTCGAGCAGGCCGGGCTCATGCCCGCCAGCGATGCGATACTGCTGCGCGAGGTGTACAAGGCGTTTCGCTCGGCCTCGCACCGCCAGGCCTTGCAGAAGCAGGCAGGGGTGATCGATGCGGCGCAGTTCGCCGACGAGCGCCGCGAAGTGCGGCGGATCTGGGCGGAGCTTGGATTGAGCTGACCCAGCAGGGTCATGATGACAAGGCCCGCCATGCCCCAACTGCCCCCCGCAAGGCCCCGTGGTACACTGCCCGCCACATAGCCTGAATATAAAGAGGGGAGGCCAGGTTGACCTGTCGCCTGCGCCTCCCCGGCCGTTTCTGGATAAAGCATGAGAATTCTGATCATTGGGCCTAGCTGGGTAGGCGACATGGTGATGGCGCAAACCCTGTTCCAGTGCCTGAAACACCGTCACCCCGAATGCGTGATCGACGTGCTGGCGCCCGAGTGGAGCCGGCCGATCCTCGAGCGCATGCCCGAGGTGCGCAAGGCCTTGAGCTTTCCGCTCGGCCATGGCGCGCTGGAACTGGGCACGCGCCGGCGCATCGGCAAGTCGCTGACGGGCCAGTACGACCAGGCGATCCTGCTGCCCAACTCGCTGAAGTCGGCGCTCGTGCCGTTTTTCGCCGGCATTGCCCGGCGCACCGGCTGGCGCGGCGAGATGCGCTGGGGCCTGCTCAATGACGTGCGCAAGCTGGACAAGGCTCGCTACCCGCTGATGATCGAGCGCTTCATGGCGCTGGCCTACCCGGACGGCACCGACCTGCCCACGCCTTACCCACGCCCGCGGCTGCGCATCGAAAACCAGAGCCGTGACGCGGCCCTGGCCAAGTTCGGCCTGGCCCTGGACCGCCCGGTACTGGCGCTTTGCCCGGGCGCCGAGTTCGGCGAGTCCAAGCGCTGGCCCGCCGAGCACTATGCCCAGGTCGCCGAGGCGAAGATCCGCGAAGGCTGGCAGGTCTGGCTGTTCGGCTCGAAAAAGGACCACCCGGTCGGCGAGTCGATCCGCGACCGGCTGATCCCGGGCCTGCGCGAAGAGTCCGTCAACCTCAGCGGCGAGACCTCGCTGGCCGAGGCCATCGACCTGATGTCCTGCGCTGAGGCCGTGGTGTCCAACGATTCGGGCCTGATGCACGTGGCCGCTGCCCTCGATCGCCCGCTGGTGGCGGTCTACGGCTCGACCTCGCCGGGCTTCACCCCGCCGCTGGCCGAACAGGTCGAGGTCGTGCGCCTGGGCCTGGAGTGCAGCCCGTGCTTCGATCGCACCTGCCGCTTCGGCCATTACAACTGCCTGCGCCTGCTGGAGCCCGAGGCCGTGATCACGGCCCTGCGGCGTCTGGACAGGCCGGGGCTGATCGATGTCCTGACCGAGGTCGACTAAGTGCGGGTACTGATCGTCAAGACTTCGTCCCTGGGCGATGTGATTCACACCCTGCCGGCGCTCACCGATGCCGCCCGCGCCCTCCCGGGCATCCGTTTCGACTGGGTGGTCGAAGAGGGTTTTGCCGAAATCCCCAGTTGGCACCCGGCGGTCGACCAGGTGATCCCGGTGGCCATCCGCCGCTGGCGCAAGCATTTCTGGCAGACCCTCAAGAGCGGCGAGTGGCGCCAGTTCAAGCAGCGCCTGCGCGAGCGCCAGTATGATCTGGTCATCGATGCCCAGGGCCTGGTCAAGTCGGCCTGGCTGACCCGCTATGTCAAGGCACCGGTGGCCGGGCTGGACCGTTACTCCGCCCGCGAGGGCTGGGCCAGCCGATTCTACGACCGGCCCTTGTCGGTTGCCGTCGGCCAGCATGCCGTCGAGCGGGTGCGCACGCTGTTCGCCCTGGCCCTGGCCTACGACCTGCCCGAAGGACTGGGCGACTACGGCCTCGACCTGGACCGCCTGCAACTGCCGCCCGCGGCGCCCTATGTGGTGTTCCTGCACGGCACCACCTGGGCCACCAAGCACTGGCCCGAGGCTTATTGGCGCGAGCTGGCCGAACGCATGGGGCCAAAAGGCCTGCAGGTGCGCCTGCCCTGGGGCAACCCGGCCGAGCAGGCGCGCGCCGAGCGCATCGCCAAGGGCCTGGACCACTGCCAGGTACTGCCCAGGTTGAACCTGGCGGGCGTCGCCAGGGTGCTCGCTGCCGCCAAGGCCTGCGTGGCCGTGGACACGGGCCTGGGCCACCTGGCGGCGGCGCTGGATGTACCGACCGTGTCGTTGTACGGCCCCACCAACCCGGGCCTGACCGGCGCCTACGGCAAGTCCCAGGTGCACCAGGCCAGCAGCTTTCCCTGCGCGCCCTGCATGCAGAAGAAATGCACCTACAAGCCGAGCGCCGAGGACCTGCGCCGGTACGATCTCAAACGCGAGTGGCCGCTGTGCTTCACTCGCCTGAATCCCGAGCATGTGGCGAGCCGCTTGAGCGCGTTGCTGCTGGCTGAGGATGTCCGTTGATGCAACTGGCTTTCGTGCTGTACAAGTATTTCCCCTTCGGTGGCCTGCAACGCGATTTCATGCGCATTGCCCTGGAATGCCAGAAGCGGGGCCACCAGATCCGCGTCTACACGCTGATCTGGGAGGGTGACGTTCCGCCTGGCTTCGAGGTGCTGGTGGCGCCGGTCAAGGCGCTGTCCAACCATCGGCGCAACGAAAAGCTCAGCGCCTGGATGGCGGCGGACCTGGCCCAGCGCCCGGTCGACCGGCTGATCGGCTTCAACAAGATGCCGGGCCTGGATGTCTACTACGCCGCCGACGGCTGCTTCGAGGACAAGGCGCAGAACCTGCGCCACAGCCTGTACCGCCGCTGGGGCCGCTACCGGCACTTCGCCGAGTACGAGCGCGCGGTGTTCGCCAAGGACGCCCGCACCGAGATCCTGATGATCTCCGAGGTGCAGCAGCCACTGTTCATCAAGCACTACGGCACGCCGATCGAGCGCTTCCACCTGCTGCCGCCCGGCATTTCCCAGGACCGTCGCGCGCCGGCCAATGCCGCGCAGATCCGCGCGCAGTTTCGCGAGGAGTTCGGCCTGGGCGCTGACGACCTGCTGCTGGTGCAGATCGGCTCGGGCTTCAAGACCAAGGGCGTGGACCGCAGCCTCAAGGCGCTCGCGGCCCTGCCGGCGACGCTGCGCAAGCGAGCGCGGCTGATGGTCATCGGCCAGGACGACCCCAAGGTGTTCAAGCTGCAGAGCGCGGCCCTGGGCCTGGGCGAGCAGGTGCAGTTCCTCAAGGGCCGCAGCGATATCCCGCGGTTCCTGCTGGGCGCCGACCTGCTGATCCACCCGGCCTACAACGAAAACACCGGCACCGTGCTGCTCGAAGCCCTGGTCGCCGGCCTGCCGGTGCTGGTCTCGGCAGTGTGCGGCTACGCCCACTACATTGCCGAGGCCGACAGTGGCCTGGTGCTCGACGACCCGTTCGAGCAAGAGCAGCTCAACCGCTACCTGCAGCGCATGCTCGAAGAGGACCAGGCCCGTGCTGGCTGGAGCCGCAACGGGCTGGCGTTCGCGGACAGCGCCGACCTGTACAGCATGCCGCAGCATGCCGCCGACGTTATCCTGGCTCCGGAGCGCGCATGAAACTGACATTGGCCGAACCCTTCAAGCGCCTGTGGGCCCAGCGCGACGCCTTCGAGGCGGTCGAGGCCCTGCAGGGCGAGGTGTACCGCGAGCTGGAAGGCCGCCGTACCTTGCGCACCGAGGTCCAGGGCAAGGGCTACTTCGTCAAGATCCACCGCGGCATCGGCTGGGGCGAGATCTTCAAGAACCTGTTCACCGCCAAGCTGCCGGTGCTCGGTGCCGGCCAGGAATGGCGAGCCATCGAGCGCCTGCACCAGGCCGGCGTGCCGACCATGACCGCCGTGGCCTATGGCGAGCGCGGCAGCAACCCGGCGGCGCAGCATTCGTTCATCGTCACCGAAGAGCTGGCGCCGACCGTCAGCCTGGAGGATTTCAGCCTGGACTGGGTTCGCCAGCCGCCCGCGCCACGCCTCAAGCGTGCGCTGATCGCCGAGGTGGCGAAGATGACCGGCACCATGCACCGTGCCGGGGTCAACCACCGCGACTGCTATATCTGCCATTTCCTGCTGCACACCGACCGGCCGGTGACGGCCGACGACTTCAGGCTGTCGCTGATCGACCTGCACCGCGCCCAGACCCGGCCAAGCATCTCGCGGCGCTGGCGCGACAAGGACCTGGCGGCGCTGTACTTCTCGGCGCTCGACATCGGCCTGACCCGGCGCGACAAGCTGCGCTTCCTGCGTGGCTATTTCCAGCAGCCGCTGCGCCGGGTACTCGGCGAGGAAGCCGCCTTGCTCGGTTGGCTCGAAGGCAAGGCGCAAAGGCTCTATGAGCGTAAGCAACGGTATGGGGATGCGCTCTGATGGCGGGTTGGACACTGGCGCCGGGGTATGAGGCCCTGGCGGCGGACTTTGGCAGCCTCGAGGCGGTCTTTGCCCTCGAGGGCGAGCGCCTGACCCGCGACCCGCTCAGCGAGGTCATCCGCGTGCGGCGCGACGGCGTCAACTACTACGTCAAGCGCTATACCGGCGCCGGCAAGGGCCTGCGCCGCTACCTCGGCCGGCCGCGGATCAAGGCCGAGTGGCAGAACCTCAGGCAGTTCGCCAAGTGGGGCATCCCTACCGCCGAAGTGGTCGCCCATGGCCTGGAGCGCAACGGCCTGGCGTTTGGCAGGGGCGCGATGATCACCCGCGAGCTGCCGTGCACCGAAGACCTGTCGGTACTCGCCGGGCGCAACGACCCGCGCCTGTCCGACCGTGGCTGGGTCGACCACCTGAGCCGCCAGCTGGCCAGGCACACGCGGGTGATGCACGATCACCACTTCACCCACAACGACCTCAAGTGGCGCAATCTGCTGGTCGATGACCAGGGCACGCTGTTCTTCATCGACTGCCCGACCGGCGATTTCTGGCGTGGCTTCATGCTGCGCCACCGGGTCATCAAGGACCTGGCCTGCCTGGACAAGGTCGCCAAGTATCACCTGTCGGCGACCCAGCGCCTGCGTTTCTACCTGTACTATCGTGGCCACGCTCGCCTGAATGCGGCCGACAGGAAACGCATCCGGCTCGTGGTGGGTTTTTTCGAGGGACGCGAATGAGCGATTACCTGGCCAGCGCCGACGTGGCGCTGCTGCAACGTCATGGCCTGGCCGACTTCGATGCCCTGTGGGCCCTGCAGCTTGACGCCGTGGACGAGCCCAATACCGGCCGTGGTGGCTGGAGCAGCGTCTATCGCCTGGAACTCGAGGGCAAGGGCTACTACCTCAAGCGCCAGAGCGACTACCTGACCCGCACCCTGCACAGTCCGTTCGGCGAGCCGACGTTTGCCCGCGAGTTTCGCAACATCAGCCGCTACCAGCAGTTGCAGATCCCAGCCTTGCAGGCGGTGTTCTACGGTGAGCGCAAGGTGGCCGGCGAACGCCGCGCGATCCTCATGACCCGCGCCCTGGACGAGTGGAGCGACCTGGATGGGCTGCTCGGCCAATGGCCACAGCTCGACGCGGCCCAGCGCCTGGGTATCCTGCAGGCGTGCGGGCAACTGGCGCGGACCCTGCACAAGGCCGGGCAGGTGCACGGCTGCTTCTATCCCAAGCATATCTTCCTGCGCGCGCGCAGCGCTGGCTGGCAGGCGCAACTGATCGACCTGGAGAAAACCCGGCCGCTGCTGTTTGGCAAGCGCGACCGGCTCAAGGACTTGGAGCCGTTGCTGCGCCGGGCGCGGGCATGGAGCGAGGGCGATGTGCGCACCTGGCTGGGCGCCTACCTCGAACAGCCAGCCGAGAGTGCGCTGGTCGATACCTGGTTGCAGCGCCTGGTGCGCCGCCGCCGTGACAAAGAGGCCTGCTGATGCGTCTGTCCGAACTCAAGAACGCCGGGCGCGCCCCGGCGCTGCCATTGTCGGTGTCCCTGGCCGATGCGGCTGGCCCGGCCGAACTGCAACTGCTCAGCCTGCTGCGCGTGCTGCCGGGCCAGCGTTATGTCGGTGCCGGGGTCTGGCGTGGGCGTGCCGTGCTGGCCAAGCTGCTGGTGGGCGGCAACGCGCCGCGTCACTTCCAGCGCGAGCGCGAGGGCGTGCGCATGATGGCCGCCCAGGGGCTCACCACCCCGCAGCTGCTGGCCGAAGGCCTCGAACAAGGCGAGGGCGGCTGGCTGCTGTTCGAGTTTCTCGAAGACGCCCAGAGCCTGGGCGAGGCCTGGGCCGAGGTCGAAAGCCAGGCGCCGCTGTCCGACGAACAGCACCTGGTGCTTGGCGAGGCGCTGACTGCCGTGGCGCAGATGCACGCCAAGGGGCTGTGGCAGGACGACCTGCACCTGGACAACCTGCTGCGCCACGAGGGCCGCCTGTACTTGATCGACGGCGCGGGCATCAAGGCCGAGCAGCCGGGGCAGCCGCTGTCCCGCCAGCGCGTGCTGGAGAACCTCGGCGTGCTGTTCGCCCAGTTGCCCAAGCGCCTCGAGCCATTCATCGAAGAGCTGCTGGTGCACTACTTGCTGGCCAATGCCGAGCACGCCCTGCCGCTGGAGGCCTTGCAGAAGCAGGTCGACAAGGTGCGCAGCTGGCGCCTGAAGGACTATCTCGACAAGGCAGGGCGCGAGTGCACGCTGTTCAGCGTCCAGCGCAGCCTGTCGGGGCTGCGCGCCATCCGCCGCAAGCAGGTGGACGCGCTGCTGCCGGTGCTGGAGCAGGCCGATGCGCTGATCGACCAGGGCCACCTGTACAAGACCGGCGGCGCGGCCAGCGTGGCGCGCGTCGAGGCAGGCGGGCGCTCGCTGGTGCTCAAGCGCTACAACATCAAGAACACGGCCCACTGGTTCAAGCGCTTCTGGCGCCCGAGCCGGGCGTGGCACGCGTGGATCGAAGGGCATCGCCTGGAGTTTCTCGGCATCGCCACGCCCAGGCCGCTGGCGGTGCTCGAAGAACGGGCCATGGGCCTGCGCGGTCGTGCCTACCTGGTGACCGAGTACGCGGACGGTCCCGACCTGGTCGCAAGCTTTGCGCCCTACGTGGACAGCGGCGAGGTGCCCGAGGAGCAGTTGCAGGCGCTGCAGGCCTTGTTGCAACAACTGATCCGCGAGCGCATCAGCCATGGCGACATGAAGGGGCACAACCTGTTCTGGCAGGATGGCCAATGGTCGCTGATCGACCTCGATGCGATGACCCAGCACGCCACTGGGCTCAGCTTCGCGCCTGCCTTTGCCCGTGACCGGGCACGTCTGCTGCGCAACTGGCCAGCCGGCAGCGCCCTTTATCAGCGCCTGGATCAACTGCTGCCGCGTACCGCCGAGTAAAGCGCGGGCAGCGCCAGCCAGTCGCTGGCGCGGCCGGCCTGGCGCAGGCGGATGCGCCATTGCTCATCCTGCCAGCGCGGTATCCCTTGGTTCAACGTCTGCGCCTGGGCCGCAAGCCATACAGTCCGAGCACCGCCGGCACGCCCAGGCCGGCCCACGACAGCGCGTCCCAGGCGCCGTCGCCCAGCAGCGCGGCGAACAGGCCCAGGACGCCCAGCAGGCCGATGGTCATTGGCCAGGCGAAGATGCGCGCGGTGGACTGCGACCTGTGGCTCATGCCCGCGCTTCCCCGTTCCTGGGGCGGCGCTGCTTGCCCCACCACAGGTAGACACCGCTGCCGAGCACGATGATGGTCAGCACATCGAGTGCTGCCCAAAGGATCTGCATCGGCCGGCCGCCGTAGTCCCCAAAATGCAGCGGCTGCGACAGGCCCATGGCGTCCATGTACCAGGGCCGCTCGCCGACAGCCGTGACAGCGAGGGTGCGTGCGTCGATCAGCACCGGGGTCAGCAGGTGCGAGGTGAGATGGGTGCTGCCTTTCATGAACACCGCGTAGTGGTGTTCGCTGGAAAAGCGGGTGCCCGGGAAGGCGATGAAATCGGCCTGCATGCCGGGCGCTGCCTCGGCGGCGATGCGCAGCAGGTGGCTGGCCGGCGCGCGCTCGGCCAGGGGCGGGGCGTCGCGATAGGGCGCGACCATGGCGGCGAGGCTGTCGTTGCGCCAGGCGGCGATGACCAAATCGGCGCAGGCGCTGATCACCCCGGTGACGCCCACCACCAATGCCCAGGTCAGGGTGACGATTCCAAGTAGGTTGTGCAGGTCGAGCCAGCGCAGGCGGCGGGATTTTTCGTGGCGTACAGTGGCGAACCCAAGGCGCCGCATGAACGGCGCGTAGAGCACGGTGCCCGAGATGATCGCGATGACGAACAACAACCCCATGAACGCCAGCAGCAGCTTGCCCGGCAGGCCGGCGAACATGTCCACGTGCAGGCGCAGCAGGGTCAGCATGAGGCCGCCATTGGCCGAAGGCATGGCCACTGCCTCGCCGCTGCGGGCATCGAGCATGAACGTGTGCGACGAGTTGGGCTCGCTGCCCGCCGTGGCCGCCATGATCGCGACCACGCCGTTGCGCTCGTCTTCGTCGTAGCCGAAGTACTGCATGACTTCGCCGGGACGGTGGGCCTCGGCCTTGAGCACCAGTTGCGCAAGGTCCAGGTGCGGGGTGTCCGCGGGCATTTCGCGCAGGTGCGGTGCCTCGCCCAGCAGGTGTTCCAGCTCATGGTGGAAGATCAGCGGCAGGCCGGTCAGGGCCAGCAACAGCAGGAAGAGCGTGCAGGCCAGGCTGGTCCAGGTGTGGACCATGGACCAGCGGCGGATGGTCGGGCTTTTCATTGTGGCTCCACAGGTACGGCGGCGTGCCTCGGTTTGCATCGGAACGTGCAGTCACGCTGGCCATCACGTCAGGGCGGGGAGGATATCAAAGTCCGTGATGATGCGTTCCGCGTCTGCGCCACTGGTGCAGGCGCTGGCCGAGTTGCAGCGGGCTGTCGAGCTGCTGGCGGCGAGCCTGGCTGAACAGGATCAGCGCCAGCTCGGCGGTGACCTGGGCATCGGCGCTGGCATGATGGCGGGCCGGTACCTGCAGGCCGAAGCGGGCGATCCAGTCGTCCAGCCCGGCTTCGCGCAGCACCACATCGGGATTGAGCAGCGGCGCCAGATGCGCAACGTCCAGGAACGGATGCTGCAGGCGATAGCCGAGGGTCTCCTTGAGGGCGCGACCCAGCATGTGCTGGTCGAAGGCCGCGTGGAAGGCCAGCACTGGGCTGTCACCCATGAATTCGAGCAGGTCGAGCAAGGCCTCGGCCGGATCGCAGCCAGCCGCCAGAGCGCCAGGGCCCAGGCCATGGATCAGTACGCTGGGACGGGTCTTCTGGGCAGGGCGGTGCAAGGTGCGCTCGAACTGCTGCCTGAAGTCGATCGCGCCATCCTCGATGGCTACGGCACCCATCGACAACACTTGGTCACGATTGAGGTTCAGGCCGCTGGTTTCCAGGTCCAGCACCACCCAGCGCTGCTCGCGCAGCGACTTCACGCCCAGCGGTGGCGGGCTCGGCAGCCGCTGCAGGCGCTGGCGCAGGGTGTCGTCGAGTACAGGAGGGCTGGGGCGTAGCCAGGCGAACAGGTTCATAGCTGGTAACGCAGGGCCAGGCTGGCCTGCAGGCGCTGGGCCTGGCGCAGCGACTCGCGCAGGATGCGCCGGTCGAGCTGGTTGAGGCTGTCGGGATCCAGGCGGTTGGAGTACGGCTGGTTCTCCCGCGTCTGGCGCTGGTGCTGCTGCATGCGGGTCTGCTGGATGAAGTGATAGGCCTCTTCGAAGGCGCCGCCGTCGAGCGGCTCTATCACGCCCTTGTCGACCAGCTGGCGCAGACGCTCGAGGGTGTTGCTGGCGCCAATGCCATTGGCCAGCGCGAGCAGGCGTGCGCCGTCGACGAAAGGCATCAGGCCCTGCACCTTGAGGTCAAGCGTGGCGGCCTTGTCATGGCCCTGGCGGGTCAGCACGAACTCGCGCAGGCGTCCCACCGGCGGTCGCTGGCGCAGGGCATTGTCAGCCATCATGCGCTGGAACAGGCGGTTGTCGGCCACCTGGTCGAGAATGCCGCGACGCAGTTGCTCGCACCCTTGCTCGTCGCCCCACACCACGCGCAGGTCGAAATAGATGCTCGAGGCCAGGAGGTTCTCCGGCGTCGCCTCACGGATGAACGCAGCAAAGCGCCGTGCCCATTCGGCGCGAGACAGGCACAGCTCGGGGTTGCCGGCCATCACGTTGCCCTTGCACAGGGTAAACCCGCATTGGGCCAGGCTCTGGTTGATGAAGTGCGCCAGCGGCAGCAGTCGAGCCCTGATCGCTTCGGCATGCTCGGCATCGCGGGCCTCGAAGAGGATGCCGTTGTCCTGGTCGGTGTGCAGGGTCTGTTCGCGGCGGCCTTCGCTGCCGAAGCACAGCCAGCTGAACGGGATGCCGGGATCGCCTTTGTCCTGCAGCGCCAGTTCGATCACCCGGCACACCGTTTGATCGTTGAGCAGGGTGATGATCTGGGTGATCTGGGTCGAGGACGCGCCATGGGCCAGCATGCGTTCGACCAGCTGGCCGATCTCGCCACGCAGCGACACCAGCGTATCGAGGCGCGAGGCATGACGGATGGCGCGGGCCAGGTGCACCAGGTCGATGCGTTGCAATGAAAACAGGTCGCGCTCCGACACCACGCCGCACAGCCGCTGGTTGTCCACCAGGCAGACATGGGCGATATGCCGCTCGGTCATGGCCATGGCGGCATCGAACGCCGAGGCCTCGGGGCTGAGGAAGAAGGGCATGGGCGTCATGTGCTGGCTGATCGGCGCGCTGACCTCGGCGCTGGCATCGGCGACCAGCTGGCGCAAGTCGCGCAGGGTGAAGATGCCTACCGGGAAGCGCTGCGCATCGATGATCACGATGCTGCCGACCTGCTGCTCGTGCATCCGCCGCACGGCCTCGCGCACGGGCATGGCCGGGTCGCATACGACGGGGTGGCGCATGGCCAGCTCGCCCAGGCGGGTATTGAGCGAATACTGGCTGCCCAAGGTTTCTACGGCGTTTCGCCGCACTTGCTGGTTGACCTGGTCGAGCAGACTGCTGACGCCGCGCAGGGCAAAGTCGCGGAACACTTCGCACAGCGAGAACAGGCGAATGAACGCAGCCTTGTTCAATTGCAGGCAGAACGTGTCTTCACCGGCCACATGCTCGGTGCGCGTGGCTCGCTCGCCCAGCAGCGCAGCCAGGGGAAAGCATTCGCCAGTCGTGATTTCAAAGGTGGTTTCGACCCCGGCCCGTGACACATGCTGACGCTCGCCGACCACTCGTCCCTGCTTGACGACATAGAAATGCTCGACGGGGCCGTCGGCGGGCCTGATGATGCTCTCGCCCGCGGCATAGAAGCGCAGTTGACACTGCTCGACCATGAATGCCAGGTGGCTGTGCTGCATCTGATTGAACGGAGCGAAGCGCTGCAGGAACTGCATCGTGCCCTGGATGTTCTGAAGGACTGCTGTCTTACCCGCCCGGCTGTAGGCGTCCATTCTGCTCATGAAGCTGACCACAGTTGTGTCGGCGTATGTACGCGGACAGTGTTGTTCTCGAGCGCTCATGGTCGGTGGACGGCGCCGCAGTGCCCATTGGACGTAAGTCTAGAGGAGGCGGTGGAAGGGATTGCACTGGCCGGGCGTCAAATAGCCGACGAAAGGCAGGTTGCAAGGTACGGGTTTGCAGTCTGAACTTGATTCATGGAGTTTTTTCTTTGGGATGGCCATGGCTGAGCATGACGACATACTGACTGACGCCGAACGAGAGGCGTTGGCCATGGTGAGTGTGCCCCCTGCATCGACGCAGAAGGTGCTGATAGTGGACGACAACGCGGTCAATCGCGAGGCGCTGTGCCTTTACCTGAAAAGCAAGGGGCTCGACTGCATCGGTGCCGATGGAGCCCAGGAGGCCCTTGAGCGTCTGCAGCGCGAGCCGCGCATCGGCGTGATGATCACCGACCTGCGCATGGTGCCCCAGGATGGCATCGAGCTGATCCGGCAGATCCGTGAGTCAGAGCGCGCGGCGCTGTCGATCATCGTTGTGTCGGGGGAAACCGATGTGAACGAGGCGGTCAACGTCATGCATCTCGGGGTCGTGGACTTCCTGCTCAAGCCGGTGGACCTGGACAAGTTGCTGGGGCTGGTGAGGAAGGAGCTGAGGCTGCCGTAGGAACGACGAAACGCCGCTCCTGCAAAGGCGCGCCCCTGGCCTGGCTAGTTCCTGGCGAGCGCCTTGAACTCGCGGCGCCGACGGTGCAGTACCGGCTCGGTATAGCCGTTCGGCTGCCTGGCCCCTTCGACCACCAGCTCCACTGCGGCCTGGAAGGCGATATTGCTGTCGAAGTCCGGTGCCAGCGGGCGGTACAGTGGGTCATTGGCATTCTGCCGGTCGACTACCTGCGCCATGCGCTTGAGGCTCTGCATCACCTGGTCTTCGCTGACCACGCCATGGCGCAGCCAGTTGGCCAGCAACTGGCTGGAGATCCGCAGGGTGGCGCGGTCTTCCATCAGGCCGACATCGTTGATGTCCGGTACCTTCGAGCACCCTACGCCCTGGTCGATCCAGCGCACCACGTAGCCCAGGATGCCCTGGGCGTTGTTGTCCAGCTCGTTGCGGATTTCTTCGTCGGACCAGTTGATATCAGTGGCCAGCGGGATGCTCAGGATATCGTCGACCGATGCGGGGGTGCGCTGGGCCAGCTCGGCCTGGCGCGCCTGCACATCGACCTGATGGTAGTGCAGGGCATGCAGGGTCGCGGCAGTCGGCGAGGGGACCCACGCGGTATTGGCGCCTGCCAATGGGTGAGCGATTTTCTGCTCGAGCATCGCCGCCATCAGGTCAGGCATGGCCCACATGCCCTTGCCGATCTGCGCGCGGCCCTGCAGGCCGGTGGCAAGGCCTACGTCGACGTTGTTGTTCTCGTAGGCACCAATCCACTTCTCGTTCTTCATGACGCCCTTGCGCACAACGGCGCCGGCTTCCATGGAGGTATGAATTTCGTCGCCGGTACGGTCGAGGAAACCGGTATTGATGAACACCACGCGCTCGGCGGCGGCCTTGATGCAGGCCTTGAGGTTGACCGAAGTGCGGCGCTCCTCGTCCATGATGCCGACTTTCAGGGTGTTGCGCGGCAGCCCGAGCACGTCCTCGACGCGGCCGAACAGCTCATTGGTGAAGGCGGCTTCTTCCGGGCCGTGCATCTTCGGCTTGACGATGTAGACCGAACCGGTGCGGCTGTTCTTGCGACTGTTGTTGCCGTTGAGATTGTGCACCGCGGCCAGGCTGGTCATCAGGCCATCGAGAATGCCCTCGGGCACTTCGTTGCCGTCCTTGTCCAGGATAGCGTCGATGGTCATCAGGTGGCCGACGTTGCGCACGAACAGCAGCGAACGGCCATGCAGGGTGATTTGTCCACCGTTGGGCGTGCTGTACTGGCGGTCCGGATTCATGGTGCGGGTGAAGGTAGTGCCGCCCTTGCTGACGCTTTCGGACAGATCGCCTTTCATCAGGCCCAGCCAGTTGCGATAGACCACGACCTTGTCGTCGGCATCGACGGCGGCGACAGAGTCTTCGCAGTCCATGATGGTGGTCAGGGCGGACTCCATGAGGATGTCCTTGACGCCCGCGGCATCGGTGCTGCCCACCGGGGTGTTGGCATCGACCTGGATTTCGAAGTGCAGGCCGTTGTGCTTGAGCAGGATGGCGGTCGGCGCGTCGGGCTCGCCCTGGAAACCAATCAGCTGGCCTTCATTGCGCAGCCCGCTTGCCGTGCCGGCCTTGAGCGCAACCAGCAGCTTGCCGGCTTCGATGCGATAGGCGCTGGCGTCGACGTGGGAGCCGTTTTCCAGGGGCGCGGCCTGGTCGAGGAAGGCACGACCGAAGGCGATGACCTTGTTGCCGCGAAGTGTGTTGTAGCCCTTGCCCTTTTCGGCGCCGCCCTCATCGCTGATGGCGTCGGTGCCGTACAAGGCATCGTACAGCGAGCCCCAGCGTGCGTTGGAGGCATTGAGGGCGAAGCGGGCGTTCATCACCGGTACTACCAGCTGCGGGCCAGCCATGCGGGCGATTTCCTCGTCGACGTTCTGCGTCGTCGCCTGGAAGTCATCGGCGGGCGGCAGCAGGTAGCCGATCTCCTGGAGGAAGCTCTTGTAGCCGGCGGCATCAAAGGCCTGGCCCTTGCGCGCCTGGTGCCAGGCATCGATCTGCGCTTGCAGGGCGTCGCGCTTGGCCAGCAGGGCTTTGTTCTTGGGAGCGAGGTCGTGGATGATTTCTTCTGCACCGGCCCAGAACTGCTCGGCGACGATGCCGGTCCCGGGGATGGCTTCGTCGTTGACGAAGTCGTACAGGACCTTGGCGACCTGAAGGCCACCGACTTGAACGTGTTCAGTCATTGCTTGCCTCACTCTGCTCAGCTATTTCGCTTCATCGTACAGACATCGACACGACGGTTTGTAGTCCACGCAAAGGCATACTACATGATGCCTTGCGCTTGTGAATATCGGGCCAAAAGCGTCGCGCTGCGACCCGTTGGCCGCTCGAAGTCACGCTGGGAGTGAGTATGTTCGCAAAAACCTTATGGATTGTTCCAGATAAATCTTAAAACGGTACACGATTTATTGCGCGATGCGCCTGCGGCAGGATGCCGCGCCTTGCCTATACTTTCCCGGCGTCCTGTGTGATCACCGGG
>JAQZAY010000385.1 GCA_029239415.1 Pseudomonas sp.
CCGACGACGACCTGCAGGCCATCGCGGCCTACCTCAAGTCGATCGACGGCGAAGGCCATCGCTACCGTCACGAGCCAGCACGCAGCGAAGCCACCACGGCCAAGCTGACCGCCGCCAAGGACCTGACCCTGGGTCAGCGGCTGTACCTGGACAACTGCAACGCCTGCCACTTCGTCTCGGGTGAAGGCGCCTCCCAGGTGTTCCCACGCCTGGACGGCGCCACCATCGTCAATGCCGAGAACGCTACTGCGTTGATCCACGTGATCCTGGCCGGCGCGCAGACGCCATCGACCGAACGTGCGCCGTCGGTGCTGCCGATGCCGGGCTTTGCCCAGCGACTGAACGATCAGGAGGTGGCGGAACTGGCCAGCTTCCTGCGTCAGGGGTGGTCGAACGAAGCGTCGGTGGTCAGTGCCGAGGCGGTGGCCAAGGTACGGGCGACGCTGGATACCCATGGGGACAAGGTGCTCAAGCCGAGTGACAAGGAGTGAGGGAGAGGCGAGCGGCTCGCTGCTCGCCGTAAGCGATCAGCGGCGGGTGCTTGCCCCTGAGGGGCGGTATCGGCCATGGTTGCCCGAGGCCTGAAGTGGGCTGATTTCATGGGCCCCGCGGGCCCCATCGCGGCACTCGGGCCGCTCCCCCTCAGCCGCAATTGCTTGCACCACTGCGGCGGATGGAGCGGCATCTGCGCCGCGATTGGGCCCGCCGGGCCCACATCTGCACCTGGCAAAAGCCGTGAAGCGCTCACGAGGCTCGTACAGCCTTCCATGACGAATAAGGCCAGCTTGCCGCATCTACTTCATTCTTCAAGACGATACAGGCTGCCAAGGTCGCCTCCTTCCAGAGGCACATCGTCACGACCACCCAACATCGGCAGCCCCTGTCCCCATCCAGCCGCCAGCGCCTGCACATCACCGACAGGATCGGACCCCTTGGCCTGCTCATTACGCAGTCGACACACCTCCGGGTCCGTGGCGAACAGCCCCTGTGCAAAGCGCCGACCCTGTTCCGCCAGCCGTCTGGTCTTGGGCGCGCGGATGTGCGCGAACGTCTGGAAAACCGTCTTCAGATCCCCGTTGCCGTGCGCCAGGCACCGCGCCAGATGCCACGCATCTTCCAGTGCTTGGCAGGCGCCTTGTCCCGAAGTCGGCAAGGGCGCGTGCGCGGCGTCTCCGACCAGCAGCACGTTCGCCCGGCTCCAGCTCGCCAACGGTTCCAGGTCGTGCACCGCAATCAGCCGGATGGCAGACTCGGGCGTCGCTCGAATGATGCGCAAGACCGGCTCAGGCCACGATGCGAACAGCGTCTCGAGCGTTTCACGCATCCCGGCAGCCGGCGTGGCGTCCTGCAGGGGGCGTGCCTGCGCCGCCGCCCAATACACCCGTTCGGGTCGAATCGGCACGCAACCGAAGCGCTCGCCCACCCCCCACACATCCTGGATCACCGTGTCGTCCATCAGCGCGTGGGGCGCCTGCGCCACGCCGACCCAGTTCACGAACCCTTGGTAGACGGGGGTGTTGTCGCCCGCGACGAAGGCACGGGCCACCGAGGCCATGCGGCCGTCGGCGCCGATGAGCAGGTCTGGGCGGATGCGTGCGCCCTGGTCGAACTGGACCACGGCGCGGCCGGTCGCGTCCAGCTCGATGGCCTGCGCCCGGCGCCCGAACGCCACGTCGATCCCCGCCCGTGCCGCATGCGCCAGGAGCACGGCCTGCAACTCGCTGCGCAGCACCGTGTAGGTGGGGTACCCCATCGTTCGGTTCAGCAGGTCGATGTCGAGGCCGCCAAGTGTCTGGCCTGCAGCATCTTGGCGGCGCACGGTGGTCGGTCGGCCGGCAATGGCCTGGATGTCGTGCAGCAGGCCTAGTTCTTCCAGCACGAAGGTCGCGTTGGGCCAGAGCGTCACGCCCGCGCCCAGGGTCGCCGGCCCTGCCTGTCGCTCGTAGACCCGGGGGCGGTAGCCCTGTTTGCGCAAGGCCAGCGCCAGGCTCAGGCCTGCGATGCCGCCGCCCAATATGCCAATGTCCATGGTGGAACTCTCCTCGTGTCGATGGTGCGCACGCCTGGGTTCGACGCGTCACCTTGGGCAAAAGGACAGGGTAGAGTTCGCCAAAGGCGCACACTAGCGTGCGAAAATGGAAGGCTTTAATGCCTCAGGCGGGATAATCAATGCGCGATGCACTCGATCTGAACGCGGTCCGTGTCTATGCGGCCGTCGTCGATGAGCAGAGTTTCACGGGCGCCTCGCGCCTTCTGTCCATGCCGTCTTCCAGCGTCAGCCGCCACGTCGCTGCCCTGGAACGCCAGCTCGGCACACGTCTGCTGGAGCGCAGCACCCGTCACCTGCGGATGACGGAGGCCGGTCGTCTGCTGTACGAGCGCGCCAAGCCCTTGCTCGACGCGCTGCTCTCGACGCAGGAAGCACTCGGCGCGGGGCAAAGCGAGCTGCGGGGTCGCCTGACGGTATGCATGCCCGGTGAAGCCCCTCGGTTGCTGGCGCCCATCCTCGCCGAATTCTGCAGCCTGCAGCCCGGCATCGAGCTCGAATGCGATACGCGGATGACCGGGCTGGAGGTGCTGCGCGAGGACGTCGACCTGTCCATCGTCTTTCACCGCGGTCACCAGGACGACAGCGCCTTCATCACCCGTGAGCTCGCCACGCTGCCCAGCATCGTGGTGGCCGCACCGTCCTTACTGGCCCGGACCGGTGTGCCGCGCCACGTGCGCGACCTGAAGACACTGCCGTGCATCACCACCCTCAGTGCGCTCAAGGGCCAGCCCTGGCAGTTCCAGGACGCGTCGGGCCAGATCGTCAAGGTGCCGGTGCGCAGCCGCTATCGCGTCAACAGCGGGGAACTGGCCGTGGCCGGTGCCCGGCAGGGGCTCGGTTTCGCGATCGTGGCGGCCCATCCCTGCCGGGAAGACCTGGCGGCGGGGCGTTTGCAGGAGGTTCACCTGGACCTGCGCCCCGCGCCCCTGCAATTGCTCGGTGCCTACAGCCACCGGCATTCCGTGACGGCGCGGGTCCGGGCGTTGCTGGAGCTGATGCAGGTGCGGTTGGCCGAAGCACTCGACGTTTCCACGGGTTCAGGGCCGTCCAGACCGATCTAGGCTTAAAGGCCTGGCCCTCAGGACGCTAGAACGTGCCGGTCAGGGGGAACTCCACGGCCAGGCGGATCTGGTCGGCGTCCAGTTCGGCCTGGGCGGCGTTGCCGCGGTGGACGTTATGGCGCACGGAGAAGGTCGTGCCCTTGGCCTTGCCGCTCTGGATGACGTACTTGGCTTCCAGGTCGCGCTCCCAGTGCTGCCCCCCTTGGCCATAGCCCAGGTAGGCGTAGCCGCCTCGAGGGTCGACCTGCCGGCCGTCGATGTCGAAGCCGCGCACGTAGGCAGCCGAGAGGTTCAGGCCCGGCACGCCATAGGTCGCCAGGTTCAGGTCGTAGCGGGCCTGCCAGGATTTCTCGTGGGGGGCGTTGAAGTCCGACAGCTGCACCGCGTTGCTCAGGAAGATCGCGCCCCGGGTCACGTAGTCGAACGGCGTGTCGCCATCGACCTGCTGCCAGCCCAGGCTGACGGTGTGCGGCCCCTGGCTGTAGCGCGAGATCAGGCTCCAGGTGGTGTTGTCG
>JAQZAY010000047.1 GCA_029239415.1 Pseudomonas sp.
GACCATGCGCCTGATCATCCTGCCCCAGGCGTTTCGCAAGATGACCCCGCTGCTGCTGCAGCAGAGCATCATCCTGTTCCAGGACACCTCGCTGGTCTATACCGTGGGGCTGGTCGACTTTCTCAACTCGGCACGCGCCAGTGGCGATATCATCGGGCGCTCCAACGAGTTCCTGGTGTTCGCCGGTGCCGTGTACTTCCTCATCAGCTTCTCCGCTTCGTGGCTGGTCAAGCGCCTGCAGAAAAGGATCACCGTATGATTTCCATCAAGAACGTCAACAAGTGGTACGGCGACTTCCAGGTACTGACCGACTGCAACACCGAGGTCAACAAGGGTGAGGTGGTGGTGGTCTGCGGCCCGTCCGGCTCGGGCAAGTCGACGCTGATCAAGTGCGTCAATGCCCTGGAACCGTTCCAGAAAGGCGACGTGGTGGTCGATGGCACCTCGATCGCCGACCCCAAGACCAACCTGCCCAAGCTGCGCTCGCGCGTCGGCATGGTGTTCCAGCACTTCGAGCTGTTCCCGCACCTGACGATCACCGAGAACCTGACCATCGCCCAGCGTAAGGTGCTGGGCCGCAGCGAGACCGAGGCGACCAAGAAAGGGCTGGCGCTGCTGGAGCGTGTGGGGTTGAGCAGCCAGGCGAAAAAGCACCCCGGCCAACTTTCCGGCGGCCAGCAACAACGCGTGGCGATCGCCCGCGCGCTGTCGATGGACCCGATCGTCATGCTGTTCGACGAACCGACCTCGGCGCTCGATCCCGAGATGGTCAGCGAAGTGCTGGACGTGATGGTGGAACTGGCGCACGAAGGCATGACCATGATGTGCGTGACCCACGAGATGGGTTTTGCCCGCAAGGTGGCCAACCGGGTGATCTTCATGGACAAGGGCCATATCATCGAGGACTGCACCAAGGAGCAGTTCTTCGGTGACCAGAACGCCCGCGACCCGCGCACCCAGCACTTCCTCAGCAAGATCCTGCAACACTAGAACACGGCCCTTGCCCGCTGTCCGGCCACTGCCGGGCAGCGCGCGCTGGCCGCGACAAGGCCACTGTGATGAAATGCGACCCCGCGCTTTTTCGCCCAGCCCAGCCTGCCCTTGCCGTGAAACCTCGCCTGATCCGTCAACTGCTGCTTCCGCCCCTGATCATCCTGCTGATGGTCGGCCTGGGACTGGCCGGTTTCCTGATCAGCGAGGGCAACGGCATCCGCACCCTGAGCGAGACCGGCGAGCGCCAGCTCGAGCTGCACGCGCGCACGGTCGAGAGCGAGATCAGCAAGTACACCTACCTGCCGAGCCTGCTCGAACTCGAAGACAGCGTGTCCAGCCTGCTGACCGGCAGCGATGACGATCATCGCCAGGCAGTCAACGAATACCTCGAAGGCCTGAACCGGCGCAGCCGCAGCCGCGCCATCTTCGTGCTCGACACCAGCGGCCGGGTACAGGCCACCAGCAACTGGCGCGACGCCGACTCGTTCCTGGGCGAAGACCTCTCTTTTCGTGCCTATTTCCAGGATGCCGTGCGCGGTGAGCCGGGGCGTTTCTACGGTATCGGCAGCACCACCGGCGAAGCTGGCTACTTCCTGGCCCACGGCCTGGAGGAGCATGGCAAGGTCATCGGCGTGGCCGTGATCAAGGTGCGTCTCGATACCCTGGAAGAGCGCTGGCAGCGCGCGCGCCTCGAAGCGTTCGTCAGCGACGAGAACGGCATCATCATTCTTTCAAGCGACCCGGCCCGGCGCCTCAAGTCGGTCCGCCCACTGACGCCGCAAGCCAAGGAGCGCCTGGCCCGCAGCCTGCAGTACTACTGGTGGCCGCTCAACGAGTTGCAGCCGCTGGCACGCGAGACCCTTGCCGATGGGGCCGAAAAGCTGACCTTCCCGGCCAACAGCGAGACGGACAACGGCAAGCACCACAAGGTCGCCTACCTGGCGCAGACCCGCCGCCTGGCCGACACTCCCTGGCATTTCACCTTGCTGACGCCACTGCAGGACCTGCGCCGCGAAGCCACGGTGCAGGGTGTTCTGGTGGGCGTGGCCTTTGCGTTGCTGGCCATCGTGCTGATTGCCTGGAACGAGCGGCGCAAGGTGCTCGCCACGCGCCTGGCGGCCCGTGAAGCCTTGCAGGAAGCCAACAGCCAGCTGGAGCGCAAGATCGCCGAGCGTACCGCCGACCTGCGCGCCAGCAACGAGCGACTCAAGGGCCAGATCCGCGAGCGACGGCATGCCGAGCAGACGTTGCGCCATGCCCAGGACGAGCTGGTCCAGGCCGGCAAGCTGGCCGCCATCGGGCAGATGTCCACCAGCATCGCCCACGAACTCAACCAGCCCCTGGCCGCGCTGCGCACCCTGTCGGGCAATACGGTGCGCTTTCTCGAGCGCGGCGCCCTGGAAACCGCCAGCACCAACCTGCGCACCATGAACGACCTGATCGACCGCATGGGCCGGATCACTGCCAGCCTGCGCTCCTTCGCCCGGCGCGGCGACGACCGCGGCCAGGCGTCGCTGGCCAAGGCCGTGGAGGCCAGCCTGCAGGTACTGGCCGGCCGTATCGCCGGGTGCCGCCTGCAGCTGCACAATGAGTTTCTCGACCAGCAGCTGGCCATCGACCAGACCCGCCTCGAGCAGATCCTGGTCAACCTGATCGGCAATGCCCTGGACGCCATGGCCCACCAGCCGCGGCCCGAGCTGTGGCTTGAAGGCGAAGCCCTGGGCGACAAGTACCGCCTGCGGGTACGCGACAACGGCCATGGCATCGATGCCGAGGCCCGCAAGCACCTGTTCGAACCTTTTTTCACCACCAAGCCCGGCGAGCATGGCCTGGGCCTGGGCCTGACCCTGTCAGCCAGCCTGGCCACCGCCGCCAAGGGCACCCTGAGCGTCGAGCATCCCGCCTCTGGCGGTACCGCCTTCGTCCTCGCCCTGCCCTTGGCCAAACGCCCGGCAGACTCGGCTGAGCACCCATGAGCAGAGAGCCTCTATGAACCCCGTGCCCCTCACCGTCCTGATCGTGGAAGACGACCCCCACGTGCTGCTCGGTTGCCAGCAAGCGCTGGCCCTGGAAGATATCGCCTGTGAGGGTGTAGCCAGCGCCGAGCAAGCGCTGGAATGCATCGGCGACGACTTCGCTGGCATCGTCGTCAGTGATATCCGCTTGCCCGGCATCGACGGCCTCGAGCTGCTCGAGCGCCTCAAGGCGCGCGACCGCAGCCTGCCAGTCGTGCTGATTACCGGCCATGGCGATATCGACATGGCGGTCGGCGCCATGCGCAGCGGCGCCTATGACTTCATGGAAAAGCCCTTCTCGCCCGAGCGACTGGTCGAAGTGGTGCGCCGCGCCCTGGAGCAACGCGGGTTGTCGCGCGAGGTGCTGGCACTGCGTCGCCAACTGGCCGGCCAGAGCAGTCTGGAAGGACGCATCATCGGCCGTTCGCCGGCCATGCGGAATCTTCGCGAACTGATCGCCAACGTTGCCGACACCTCGGCGAACGTGCTGATCGAAGGCGAGACCGGCACCGGCAAGGAGCTGGTCGCCCGCTGCCTGCACGACTTCAGCCGACGCCGGGGCCAGCCCTTCGTTGCGCTCAACTGTGGCGGCCTGCCCGAGAACCTGTTCGAAAGCGAGATCTTCGGGCATGAGGCCAACGCCTTTACCGGCGCTGGCAAGCGGCGCATCGGCAAGATAGAGCATGCCAATGGCGGCACGCTGTTTCTCGACGAGGTCGAGAGCATGCCGCTCAACCTGCAGATCAAGCTGCTGCGGGTATTGCAGGAGCGCACTCTCGAGCGCCTGGGTTCGAACCAGAGCATTGCCGTGGATTGCCGTGTCATCGCCGCGACCAAGTCCGACCTCGGCGCCCTGGGCCAGAGCGGGCAGTTTCGCAGCGACCTGTATTATCGCCTCAACGTGGTGACCCTGGAACTGCCGCCCCTCAGGGAGCGTCGCGAGGATATCCTGCAATTGTTCGAGCACTTCCTGCAGCAGTCGGCGCTGCGCTTCGACCGCGAGGCGCCCGAGCTCGACAGCCAGACCCTGTCACGGCTGATGGCCCACGACTGGCCAGGCAATGTACGCGAGCTGCGCAATGTCGCCGAGCGCCACGCCCTGGGCCTGCCTGCGTTCAAGAAGGCCGGCGGCAGCGCCAGCCAGGGCCTGGGGTTCGCCGAGGCGGTGGAAGCGTTCGAACGCAACCTGCTGGGCGATGCCCTGCAACGTACCGGCGGCAATCTCAGCCAGGCCAGCCAGGAGCTGGGCATGGCGAAGACCACCTTGTTCGACAAAGTGAAGAAATACGGCCTTGGCTGATCATCAGGAAAATACTTCGTGGATTTGATACTCAAGGCAGCGCTTGGCGGCGCCGTGGTGGTGTTGCTCGCCCTGTTGGCCAAGACTCGCAACTACTACATCGCGGGGCTGGTGCCGCTGTTTCCGACCTTTGCCCTGATCGCCCACTACATCGTCGGCAAGGGCCGCTCGCTGGACGACCTCAAGGCCACCATCGTTTTCGGCATGTGGTCGATCATCCCGTATTTCGTCTATCTCGCGGCGTTGTACATTCTCGTCGGCCGCATGCGCCTGGAGGCCTCGCTGGCGCTGGCCACCGTGGCCTGGCTGGTGGCCGCGACCGTGCTGGTGTCGGTCTGGGTCCGCCTGCACTGACGCCCCACCTACAAGGGGATGCGTGGTCTGCTCACCGCCAGCCCGGCCAACTGCTGCGGATCCTCGCGGTGGTCTTTCAGGTAGGGCAGCACCGCCTCCAGCAAGGGCTCCTTGAACGGCTCCTGGAACCGGTGCGCCAGCCCGGGTATCAGACGCAGCTGGCTGCCTTGCACATGCGCCGCCAGGTGCACGCCGTGCATCACCGGCAGTAGCGGGTCGGCCGTGCCATGCACCACCAGCGTCGGCACGCGCAGCCGGTTGAGCAGCCCGACCCGGCTTGGCTCGGCCAGGATCGCCATGATCTGGCGCTTGGCGCCTTCGGGATTGAACGCCCGGTCGTAGGCGGCCGCCGCCTGCTGCAGCAAAACGGCGCGGTCGTCGCGAACCTGCGGGCTGCCCAGCGCGGCAAGCAGGTCGGCCTGCTGCTCGAGAGCGGCCTCGCGGCTGGGCGCACTGCGCCGGGCCAGCAACTCAACCAGTGCGGCGCTCGGTGCCGGCAGGCCAGCCGCGCCCGAGCTGGACATCACCAGCGTCAAGCTGCGCACCCGCGCGGGCGCCATGGCCGCCATGTGCTGGGCGATCATGCCGCCCATGCTGGCACCGAGCACATGAAACTGCCGGACCTGCAGCTCGTCCATCAGGCGCAGCGCGTCTTCGGCCATGTCGGTCAGGGCGTAGGGCGCCGCCATGGGCAGGCCGAGCTTGTAGCGCAGCACTTCGATCGCCAGGTTGGCCGTGGGTGGTGCCTGGTTCCAGCGCGACAGCCCCGCGTCGCGATTGTCGTAGCGGATGACCCGGAATCCCTGGTGACACAGGGCCTGGACCACGTCATCGGGCCAATGGATCAGTTGCCCACCCAGGCCCATGACCAGCAGCAAGGCCGGGTCTGCCGGGTCGCCAACACTCTGGTAGACCAGGCTCAACGCCCCGAGCTCGGCCCGCTGGGCGGGCACGCTGGTGTCGCACTGCGGATCTGCGAAGGCCCCCGTCGTACTCATCAGGAAACATAGAATGATCAATAAAGCCCGCATGACAGAAACACCAGAATGCAGATCCCCAGTCGAGCGCCAGTCTGATGAATTGCATTCGAGCGCGCTGCCACAACTGTGTGACAATTTGATGACCGCAGCCGAACGGTCGGCGCCTGATCATCTACCACTGGGCAGGCTGCGTCACCAGGGCAGGCGCCTGGTCCATCCTTGTCGACAAGCCCGGGCTGCATGAGCGAAACTCACCCTGTTGCCCGCTTGTATCAAATAGTGTTCATGGAGCCCGTAGTGCTGGAAATCCGTCACCTGAAAACCCTGCACGCCCTGCGCGAAGCCGACAGCCTGGTCGAGGCCGCCGAGCGCCTGCACCTGACCCAGTCGGCGCTGTCCCACCAGTTCAAGGAACTCGAGGAGCGCGTCGGCATGCAGTTGTTCGTGCGCAAGAGCAAGCCGATCCGCTTCACCAGCGCCGGCCTGCGCCTGCTGCAACTGGCCGACGCCACCCTGCCCTTGCTGCGCGGCGCCGAGCGCGACATCGCGCGCCTGGCGGGTGGCACGGCAGGACGCTTGCACATGGCCATCGAATGCCACAGCTGCTTCCAGTGGCTGATGCCGACCATCGACCAGTTCCGCGATGCCTGGCCCGAAGTCGAGCTGGACCTGGCCTCGGGCTTCTCCTTCGCGCCTTTGCCCGCGCTGGCCCGTGGGGATCTCGACCTGGTCGTCACTTCCGACCCGCTCGACCTGGCCGGGATCACCTACGTACCGCTGTTCACCTATGAGGCCATGCTGGCCGTGGCCAACCAGCACCCGCTGGCCAGCAAGCCCTGGATCATGCCCCAGGACCTGCTTGACCAGACCCTGATCAC
This sequence comes from Pseudomonas sp., assembly GCA_029239415.1. Next base: position 6,521 of record JAQZAY010000047.1, read on the forward strand.
CTATCCGGTTGAACGTGACCGCCTGGACATCTTCACCCGCTTCCTGGAGCCTGCGGACATCGAGCCGGCGGCAGTGCGCACTTCGGAACTGACGGTGATGATGATGCAGCTGGTGGCCAGCGGCCGTGGAGTATGCGGCGTACCGCACTGGGCGCTGCACGAATACAGCTCGCGGGGCTACGTGAAGGGCAAGCGCCTGGGCGAAAAAGGCCTGTTCGCCACGCTCTACGCAGCAGTACGCACCGACATGCTCGATGCGCCCTACATGCGCGATTTCCTGCTGACCGCCAAGGACACTTCGTTCGCCACCCTTGACGGGGTCAGTGCGGTGCGCTGATGCCGGACGAACGCCCCTTGCCATTCATGGCAGCGCGCCCCATAAACACTGCATGAACCTTCCTGCCCAGCAACACCCGGTCCTTGAGCTGTTCCATCCCGCAGTCAGCGCCTGGTTCAGACAGCATTTCACGTCCGTCACCGGCGCGCAGGCCCAGGCCTGGCCATTGATCCAGCGTGGCGAGTCCATGCTGCTGGCAGCCCCCACCGGCTCGGGCAAGACGCTGAGCGCCTTCCTGGCGGTGCTCGACGAGCTGTTTCGCCAAGGCCTGGAGCACGGGGGCGAACTGCCCGCGCAGACCCAGGTGGTGTATGTCTCGCCGCTCAAGGCGCTGTCCAACGACATTCGCCTGAACCTGCAGGCACCGCTGGACGGCATCGGCGCTGCCCTCGCCGCGCGCGGCCTGAAGCCGCCACGCATCACCACCGCCGTGCGCAGCGGCGATACGCCGCAAAAGGAACGCGCGGCCATGCGCCGGCAAGCGCCACACATTCTGGTGACCACGCCCGAGTCGCTGTATGTGCTGCTCGGATCGGCGTCCGGGCGCCAAGGCCTGGCGCATGTCCACACGGTGATTGTCGATGAGATACACGCCTTGGCCGGCAACAAGCGCGGCTGCCATCTGGCATTGAGCCTGGAACGCCTGCAAGTGCTGGCCGGTCGGCCGCTGCGCCGTATCGGCCTGTCGGCGACCCAGCGCCCGGTGGAGCGGGTGGCGCAGTTTCTGGTCGGGCACGGCAGGCCCTGCGCGATCGTCGACGTCGGCCATGCCCGCCAGCGCGACCTGGCCATCGAGGTGCCGCCGGTGCCGCTGGGCGCGGTGATGGCCACCGATGTCTGGCACCTGGTCTACGACCGCCTGGCCGAGCTTGCCCGCCAGCACCGCACCACCCTGGTGTTCGTCAATACCCGGCGCCTGGCCGAACGCCTGACCCGCCACTTGGGCGATCGCCTGGGCAAGGAGGCAGTGGCCGCCCATCATGGCAGCCTGGCCAAGGAATATCGCCTGGACGCCGAACAACGCCTCAAGCGCGGCGCCCTGCAGGTGCTGGTGGCCACCGCGTCGCTGGAGCTGGGCATCGATATCGGCGAGGTCGACCTGGTCTGCCAGATTGCCTCGCCGGGCTCCATCGCCGCCTTCCTGCAGCGGGTCGGGCGCTCTGGCCACCAGGTGGACGGCGTACCCAAGGGGCGATTGTTCGCCACCTCGCGCGATGACCTGATCGAATGCGTGGCCCTGCTCGACTGTGTCCGGCGTGGCGAGCTGGACGTACTGCACATTCCCAAGGCGCCGCTGGACGTGCTGGCCCAGCAGATCGTCGCCGAGGTCAGCAACCAATCCTGGCATGAAGACGCGCTGTTCGAGTGCCTGCGCAACGCCGAGCCCTTCGCCGAGCTCGATATGCAGCACTACCAGGCACTGCTGCGCATGCTCGCCGAAGGCTACAACGGGCGCCAGGGCCTGCGCAGCGCCTATGTGCACCGCGACGCAGTCAGCGGCATGCTGCGTGGCCGCCGTGGCAGCCAGCTGACTGCCTTGACCAGCGGCGGCACCATTCCTGAAAGCGCCGACTACGCCGTGCTGCTCGAACCGCAGTCGCTGAGCATCGGCAGCGTCAACGAAGACTTCGCGGTGGAGAGCATCGCCGGGGACATCTTCCAGCTCGGCAACGCCTCGTATCGTATCCTGCGCGTGGAGCCCGGGAGGGTTCGCGTCGAGGACGCGCATGGGCTGCCGCCGACCATTCCGTTCTGGCTAGGCGAGGCGCCCGGGCGCAGCGACGAGCTATCGGCCGCCGTTGCTCGCCTGCAGGCCGAGATCGATGAGCGGCTGACCGTCAGCAATGACGTGTTCGCACCGTTGCTGCACTGGCTGCACGAAGCCTTCGGCCTGGACGAAGACAGCGCCAACCAACTGCTCGACTACCTGGGCCGTACCCGCGAGGTACTCGGCGCCCTGCCCTCGCAGCAAACGTTGGTGATGGAGCGATTTTTCGACGAGTCCGGCGGCACCCAGCTGATCATCCATTCACCCTTTGGCAGTCGCATCAACCGTGCCTGGGGCCTGGCGCTGCGCAAGCGCTTCTGTCGCACCTTCAATTTCGAGCTGCAGGCCGCAGCCAGCGAAGACGCCATCGTGCTGTCGCTGTCGACCAGCCACAGCTTCGACCTGGACGAGGTCTGGCGGTACCTGTCGAGCAAGACTGCCGAGGCGATCCTGGTCCAGGCCTTGCTCGAGGCGCCGCTGTTTGGCGTGCGCTGGCGCTGGAATGCCGGCGTGGCCATGGCCCTGCCGCGCTTTGTCGGCGGGCGCAAGGTAGCGCCGCAGATCCAGCGCATGAAAAGCGAAGACCTGATCGCCGCGGTATTTCCGGACCAGATCGCCTGCCTCGAGAATATCGCCGGTGAGCGGCAGATCCCCGAGCATCCCCTGGTCGAACAGACTCTTGATGACTGCCTGCACGAGGCCATGGACAGCAAAGGCTGGCTGGCCCTGCTACGGCGCATGGAGACCGGCGACATACGCCTGGTCAGCCGGGACCTGCCTGCGCCCTCGCCGTTGGCTGCAGCGATTCTCAACGCCCGGCCGTATGCCTTTCTCGACGATGCGCCGCTTGAAGAGCGGCGTACCCAGGCTGTACTCAACCGCCGCTGGACCGAGGTGCGCAGCGTCGACGACCTGGGCGCGCTGGATGCCGACGCCATTGCCGCCGTGCAGGCCGAGGCGTGGCCGAATCCTGCGGGCAGCGACGAAATGCATGAGGCGCTGATGAGCCTGGGAATCATCACCCAGCCCGAGGTCATGGCCAATGACGGCTGGGAAAGCTGGCTCAAGCAACTGGCCAGGGCCGGCCGCGCTACCTGCCTGGCCGGCAAGGACCAAGGCCAGTGGCTAGCGCGCGAACGGTTGAACCTGCAACTGGCGCTGTATCCGGATGCACAGCTGCAACCCGCGCTCGAGATCTTGCCAGGCTTCGACCAGCCGCTGGACGCCGAGGTGGCGCTTACCGAGCTGCTGCGCGCTCGCCTGGGCGGCTACGGCCCACAGACCTTGGCACAGGTCGCTGCGCCGCTTGGCCTGCCGGAAAACGATGTCGAGCAGGCCCTGGCGCGGCTGGAGGCCGAGGGGTATGTGATGCGCGGGCATTTCAGCCCTGGCACCGAGGCGCCGCAGTGGTGCGAGCGGCACCTGCTCGCGCGCATCCATCGCTACACGGTCAAGCGCCTGCGCCGCGAGATCGAGCCGGTGAGCCTGCAGGACTTCATGCGCTTTCTGTTCGACTGGCAGCACCTGGCGCCGGAAGAACGCCTGCAAGGGCCCCTGGCCTTGGCCGAGGTGCTCGGCCAGCTGCAGGGGTTTCCCTCGGCAGCCAGCGCCTGGGAGGCCGACCTGCTGCCCGCCCGCATCAAGGACTACAGCCGGCACTGGCTCGACGATGCCTGCCGCAGCGGCCAGTGGACCTGGAGTCGACTCGCCTCCACCTCATCGAGCAGCACCGTGCCCAGCACCCCCGTGGTTCTGCTGCCGCGCGAGCACCTGGGTTTGTGGCGCAGCCTTGCCAGCCTGCCGCAGAGCGACGCCCTGGGCCCGCGTGCGCAGCGGGTCCATGCCGCGTTGCAGGAACAAGGCGCGCTGTTCTTCGATGAGCTGGTCCGTGAAGCCCGCCTGCTTCCCAGCGAGCTTGAAACGGCCTTGCAGGAACTGGTCGGCGCCGGGCTGGTCAGCGCCGACAGCTTCACCGGCCTGCGCAGCCTGATCACCCCGGCGGCCAAACGCAGCCCGCGCATGGGCCGGCGCGGGCTTGCCCCGTTGTCGAGCAGCATGGTCCACGCCGGGCGCTGGGCGCTGTTGCGCAAGGGCAGCAGCACCGAGGACGGCGACCAGCGCCTGGAGCATGTCGCCCGCAGCCTGTTGCGTCGCTACGGCGTGGTCTGCTGGCGATTGCTGGAGCGCGAAAGCGACGTGCTGCCTGCCTGGCGCGAGCTGTTGCGCTGCTATCACCGCCTCGAAGCACGTGGCGAGATCCGCGGGGGGCGTTTCATCGGCGGGCTGGCGGGCGAGCAGTTCGCCCTGCCCGAGGCAGTCGGCCTGCTGCGCCAGGTACGGCGCCGCCCGCTGGATGAAAGCCTGGTGATGGTCAGCGCCAACGACCCGCTGAACCTGGTCGGCACCCTGCTGCCCGGCAGCAAGGTGCCGGCCGTCACCGGCAATCGGGTGCTGTATCGCGACGGGGTGCCGGTGGCGGCGCGGGTCAGCGGAAAGGACGTCTACTGGGTGCAAGCCGATGGTGCCGAACACAATCAATGGCGCCAGCGCTTGCTGCGCACCCCAGCCCAGATACTCTGACCGACAGCGCGAAAAGGGGACCCGGCATCAGGACACCGCCTGCACAGCGCCGGAGGTCTCCTTCGGCGCCAGCCTGAACACGAAGTACAACACCGTCAGCATCACCAGGAACGCCGGCCCGACATACAGCGCCACGCGGGTTTCCTCGAAGAACGCCATCAGCCCGACCACCAGGATCAGGAACGCCAGCGCCAGGTAGGAGCTCAGCGGCCACAGCCACATGCGGTATTTCAGCGCCTGGCGCTCGGCCGTGCTCAGCCCGGCGCGGAACCGCAGCTGCGCCAGCAGGATCATCACCCAGGTCCAGATGGCGCCGAAGGTGGCGATCGACGTCACCCAGACAAACACCTTCTCGGGGACCAGGTAGTTGGCCAGCACGCCCAGCAGCAGCGCACCGATCGACAGCAGCAGGGCATTGCGCGGCACGCCGTTGCGCGAGGTGCGGGCGAAGGCGGACGGCGCCTGGCCATTCTGCGCCAGGCTGTAGAGCATGCGCCCGGTGCTGAAGATACCGCCGTTGCACGACGACAGCGCGGCGGTGATCACCACGAAGTTGATGATGCCGGCAGCGGTCTTGATGCCCAGGCGCTCGAAGGTCATGACGAAGGGGCTGCCCTGGCTGCCGATTTCGTTCCACGGGTAGATCGAGAGGATCACGAACAGCGCACCGACATAGAACAGCAGGATGCGCCAGAACACCGAGCCGATCGCCTGGGGGATGGTCTTGTGCGGGTTGCGCGCCTCGCCGGCGGTAAGGCCGATCATCTCCACGCCCAGGTAGGCGAACATCACCATCTGCAGCGACATGAGCACGCCGGTCAGGCCGTTGGGCATGAAGCCGCCGTTGCTCCAGAGATTGGAGATGCCCATCGCCACGCCGTCATTGCCCAGGCCAAAGGCGATAATGCCAATGCCGCCCAGGACCATGGCGATGATGGTGACGATCTTGATCAGGGCGAACCAGAACTCGAACTCGCCGAACGCCTTGACCGCGATCAGGTTGATCGCGCCCATGCTGGCCAAGGCCATCAGGGCCCAGATCCAGCGCGGTACATCGGGGAACCAGATGCCCATGTAGATGGCCACGGCGGTGATTTCCGCCACGCAGGTCACCAGCCACAGGAACCAGTAGTTCCAACCGGTGAGAAAGCCCGCCAGCGGGCCGAGGTAGTCCTGGGCATAGCGGCTGAACGAGCCGGCAACGGGATTGTGCACGGCCATTTCGCCCAAGGCGCGCATGATCACCAGGATCGCCAGGCCGCCAAGGATGTAAGAGAACATGATGGCCGGACCGGCCATCTCGATGGCCTTGGCCGAGCCGAGGAACAGGCCGACGCCGATACAGGCGCCAAGCGCCATCAGGCGGATGTGCCGCTCGCCGAGTTCACGCTTGAGCGGGCCGCCCTCGATGGACGCACCCTGGGCAGGATGATTGCCGACTGGCATAGGAAAACAACCTCATCTTGTTATTGGATTTACCTTCGTGCAGAGCTGGCGGCGCCGGTAGGCGCGTGCGTTGTCTTGCCGGAATAGCCTCGTGGGCCGTTCCGTCCACCGGCACCGGGGTGCTGGCAGGGCGAAGGGCCGAGCAGTATAGGAAGCCCTCTGTAGGGATTTTCACCATATACAGCAGAAAATTCGGCGTTAAGTCTCGTCATTCATCCATGCCCCAGGAGACTTGAAGACGCTTCTCACAAAATTTTCACCGAACTCGGCCAACGTCTAAGCTTCAGACAAGCAAGACGATATCGTGGCCGGGCTGAAGATTATGGGCGTATTGTGGCAATCGGAACCAAGCAGAAAGGAAGCACCCGAAGCACCCCAGGCTGACACTCCAACGCCGAAAACACCTCGCCAGCGCCGCCTTTGGTGGCGGCTGTTCTGGCTGATCCTGATCGTCGGGGCCGTGCTCACGGGCCTGGCAGTGACCGAGGAGGTGCGCTCCTCTCGGCTTCAATCTCGTGAATTCAGCCGCTTTGCCGCGACCCTGAGCTACTCGATGCAGCCAGGACCGAGCGATGCGATCGTGTATCCCGGCGAAGGTCCGTTCGACAAGCGCCTGGGCTACAGTTCGTTGGGCGAATTCCTGCCGCGGTTGCTCAAGCGCGACTACCTGATCAGCGAGCAGGTGAAATTTTCGCCCGCGCTGATGCGCTATACCGATCAAGGCCTGTTCGTGCCCTTCGTCGAAAAAGGCCAGGCCGGGCTGTCGATCACCGATTGCCGTGGCGCTGCGCTCTACCAGTACAAATACCCGCAGTACCTGTATCCGGAATTTGCCTCGATCCCGCCTGTCATGGTGCACAGCCTGCTGTTCATCGAAAACCGCGAGCTGCTAGACCCGAACGATCCGCGCAGCAACCCCGCGGTGGACTGGCCTCGCTTTGCCAAGGCCGCGTACAGCCAGGTCGCCAAGTACCTGGCGCTGCCAGGCCAGTCGGCGGGCGGCAGTACCCTGGCGACCCAGCTGGAAAAGTACCGCCACTCGCCCGATGGCCTGACCGTGTCGGGCGCCGAGAAGATCCGCCAGATGATCTCGGCCAGCGTGCGTGCCTACCAGGGTGGGCCGGACACGCTCGAGGCCCGCCAGCGCATCGTGCGCGACTACCTCAACAGCGTGCCGCTATCGGCCGTGCCTGGCCATGGCGAGGTGCATGGCATGGCCGAGGGACTGCGAGTCTGGTATGGCGCGGACTTCGATCAGGTCAACCAGGCGCTCGCCTCGACCGCGTCCGACGCCCAGGGCCTCGCCGCCCGCGGCCTGGCGCTGCGCCAGGTGCTGTCGCTGATGATCGCCCAGCGCCGGCCTTCGCACTACCTGTCCAAGGGACGCACCGAGCTGGCCTTGCTGACCGACAGCCATATCCGCCTGCTGGCCGCCAACAACGTGGTCGACCGCCCGCTGGCCGACGCCGCCCTGGCCAGCAAGGCCGTATTCCGCGACTGGGTGGCGCAGCCAACCATCCAGCCGATCATCACCAACAAGGGGATCAGCCTGGCGCGCAATCGCCTGGCGGCCATGCTCAATCGCCCGCTGTATGACCTCGACCGGCTCGACCTGTCGGTCACCAGTACCTTGCAGGGCAACCTGCAGATGCAGGTGAGCCAGTACCTGAAGAACCTCTCGGACCCGGCCTACGCCGCCGAAGTGGGCCTGATCGGCGAGCGCCTGCTCACCCCCAAGACCACCGACCAGGTGCGCTACAGCTTCACGCTGTTCGAGCGCACCGCCGACGGCTCACGGGTACGCGTGCAGACCGATAGCACCGACCAGCCGTTCGACATCAACGAAGGCAGCAAGCTGGAACTGGGCTCGACGGCCAAGCTGCGGGTGCTGACCACCTACCTCGAAATCGTCGCCGAGCTGCATCAGCGATACGCCGGCAAACCCCTGGCGCAACTGAAGAAAGTCGAAATCGCGGAGCTGGACTTCATCAGCCGCTGGTCACTGGACTGGCTGATGCAGAACAAGAACCAGGACCTCGCCGCAATGCTCGACGCAGCGCTCGAGCGCAAGTACTCGGCCAGCCCGGGCGAGGCCTTCTTCACCGGCGGTGGCATGCATACGTTCAACAACTTCCGCAAGGAAGACAACGGTCGCATCCCGACCCTCAAGGAATCCCTGCGCGAATCGATCAACCTGCCCTTTATCCGCCTGATGCGCGACGTGGTGCGCTACGTCACCTACCAGTCCCCGTTCAACCGCGAGCCATTGCTCAAGGACGACGCAGACCCGCGCCGCCAGGAATACCTGGCCCGCTTCGCCGATCGCGAAGGCACCAACTACCTGAAGCGCTTCTGGAAGAAGTACCAGCGCAAGACCTCGCAGCAGCGCCTGGACACCTTCCTCGACAGCATGCGTGTCACGCCCCAGCGACTGGCCGCGGTGCACCGCTACCTGTTCCCCGAGGCCAGCCAGGACATCTTCAACGCGTTCGTGCGCGCTCACATCGGCAAGGGCACCGCCGCGGCGGCCAAGCTGACCGACACACGCCTGGTGGAAATGTATGGCAACTACGGCCCCGGCAAGTACGACCTGCCCGACCAGGGCTACATCGCCAAGGTCCACCCGCTCGACCTCTGGCTGCTGGGCTACTTGCTGAAGAACCCCGGCGCCCAGCTCAAGGACGTGGTCAACGCCAGCCACTTCGAGCGCCAGGAAGTGTATGGCTGGCTGTTCAAGAGCCGGCACAAGGGCGCGCGCGACAGCCGCGTGCGGACCATGGTGGAAATCGAGGCATTTCTGGATATCCACCAGCGCTGGAAGCGCGTGGGCTACCCCTTCGATCACCTGGTACCGTCGCTGGCAACCGCGATCGGCAGCTCGGGTGACCGGCCTGCGGCCTTGTCGGAGCTGGTCGGGATCATCCAGAACGACGGTGTGCGCTTGCCCACCCTGCGCATCGATACCCTGCATTTCGCCGCTGATACGCCCTACGAGACGCGCCTTGTGAGCGACCCGGACCGGGGCCAGCGGATTCTTCCGGTCGAAGTGGCCCAGGCGCTACGCGGGGCATTGTCCCAAGTGGTCGACGCAGGTACTGCGCGGCGCGTCTCGGGCAGTTTCAAGCTGCAGGATGGCACCTCGCTGGTGATGGGCGGCAAGACCGGGACCGGCGACAACCGCATCGAAAGCTTTGGTGCGGGGGGGCGATTGATCGGCTCGCGTTCGCTGAACCGTACCGCGACCTTCGTGTTCTTCCTCGGCGACAACCACTTTGGCACGCTTACCGCGTTCGTACCGGGGCGCGCCGCCGAAACCTTCAAGTTCACTTCGGCCCTGCCCGTACAGGTGCTCAAGGGCATGGCGCCGATCCTGATGCCGTACCTGGAGCCTGGCAGCGCCACCCAGTGCACTGGACCCCAGGTGGCCGCGCATTGACCAAGGGAAAAACCTATCGAAGCGATCGATGATAACTATTATCATTTCAGGCCTTGTCTTAAGATATATCTTGAGTAATATCTTGCGATATATTCACGTAGACGAGGTTCGACCATGCGCGACCATCACCACCACCCTCGCGAGCGCGGCCCCCGCGTATTCGCTCCCGGCGACCTGAAGCTGCTGCTGCTGGCCATGCTCGCCGAGCAACCTGGGCATGGCTACGACCTGATCCGCCAGATCGAGCACCTGTTCGATGGCAACTACAGCCCAAGCCCCGGGGTGATCTACCCGACCCTGAATTTTCTCGAAGAAGCCGAGCTGATCAGCGGCCAGGCCCAGGGCAGCAAGCGCCTGTACGTCATTACCGAAGCCGGGCGCCGGTCGCTGACCGACCAGGCCATCGCGCTCGACGGTGTGCGCATGCGCATAGAAGTCAGCAAGCGCGCCCTGCGTGGCCATGATCGTCCGCCCGAGATCCATGAAGCGGTCGGCAACCTGCGCCATGCCCTGCACATGCACAACGGACGCTGGAACCGCGAGGAAATCGACCGCGTGCGCGACCTGCTCAACGAGACGGCCAAGGCCATTGCTGCCCAGCCCGCCCCATCCGCCCAGGAGATCGAACAATGACCGACAACGCCCCCGCCATCCACCGCGTCAACCACGAGATCAGGCAGCGCCGCCTGCACGTGCTGCGCGTGACCGAGCTCACCCCGCGCATGCGTCGCATCACCCTCGGCGGGCCCGAGCTTGCAGGCTTCAACAGCCTGGGCAGCGATGACCACATCAAGCTGCTGTTTGGCTGCACGCCAGACGAACAGCAAGCCATCGAGCAACGCAGCATGGGCCGCGAGGGCGGCGTGCGCCCGACCATGCGCGAGTACACCCCGCGCCGCATCGACCTGGACGCGGGCGAGCTGGACATCGATTTCGTCCTGCATGGCGATGGCCCTGCCTCGACCTGGGCCGCACAGGCCGCGCCAGGACAGGTGCTGGACATCGCCGGTCCACGTGCCTCGCTGGTGGTGCCGGACATCTTCGACAGCTACCTGCTGATCGGCGACGAGACCGCTATCCCGGCCATCGCCCGGCGCCTGGAAGAACTGCCCCCAGGCCGCACGGTGCTGGCGGTCATCGAGATCGAGGACGAGCAGGAGCGCCAGCCCTTCACCAGCCTGGCCACGGTCGAGGTGGTCTGGGTACCGCGTCACCGCCAGGCATTGCTGGCAGTGCTTGCCGACCTGGCGCTTCCAGCAGGCAAGCTGTACAGCTGGATTGCCCTGGAAAAGAGCCTGACCCGCCAGGCGAAAGCCTTGCTCGTGAGCAAGGGTGCCAGCGAGGATGCGCTCAAGGCTGCCGCCTACTGGCGCCTGGACAGCAGTGACCCGGACGATTGACGCCGGTCACGGTCGGGCCTGGGCCAAGGCCTGGCGACGACCCTGCCAGTGGTCCAGGCCCAGCACCAGCAGGCCGATGGCCCAGAAGCCTGCCAGTATGCCCAGGGCATTGAGCAGGGCCTGTCCGTAGCCGAGCTCGGCCACATCGATGAACGGATAGGGATAGACCCCGATGACATGTCCGCGCCACAACGCATAGGCAAAGTACCCGGCCGGGTACAGTGC
>JAQZAY010000386.1 GCA_029239415.1 Pseudomonas sp.
AATTCGGGCCTTCGTAGAAGCAGTCCACCGGACAGACTTCCACGCAGTCGGTGTACTTGCACTTGATGCAGTTGTCGGTGACGACGAAGGTCATTTCTATTTCTCTCCTCAGGCGGCGGCAGCGAAGCCCTTCACAGGGCCGCTTGGTTTGGGACAGGCAGCCGCAGACCAGGCTAATAGCCGTTGGCATTCCCAAACCGCGCGGGATTCTAGCAGCTTGTAGGAATAAGCGTTAGACCCGGTTCTTCAGTGCATAGAGCAATTCCAGCGCTTGGCGCGGGGTCAGTCCATCGATATCGGTCTTGGCAAGCTGCTCCAGTACCGGGTGAGGCAGGCTCGCGAACAGGTCGGCCTGATGCGGCGCGGCCGTCTTGCCAGGTGCGGGCGTCGGGGCCTCGTGGGGCAGGCTGGTGGTTTCCAGACGGCTCAGGTGCTCCTTGGCCCGCTGGATCACCGCGCCTGGCACGCCGGCCAACTGCGCAACCGCCAGACCATAACTCTGGCTGGCGGGACCGGCGAGCACATGGTGCAGAAAAACGATGCGTTCGTTGTGTTCGGTAGCGCTCAGGTGCACGTTCGCCACCAGTGGCTGGCTCTCCGGCAGCACGGTCAGCTCGAAGTAATGGGTGGCGAACAGCGTGTAGGCGCGCAGTCCGGCCAGGCATTCGGCGGCAGCCCAGGCCAGCGACAGGCCGTCGAAGGTGCTGGTGCCGCGACCGACTTCGTCCATCAGCACCAGGCTGCGCTCGGTGGCGTTGTGCAGGATGTTGGCGGTCTCGCTCATTTCCACCATGAAGGTCGACCGACCGCCGGCCAGATCGTCACTCGAACCGATTCGGGTGAAGATGCGGTCGACCAGCGACAGCTCGCAACTGGCCGCCGGCACGAAGCTGCCGATGTGCGCCAGCAACACGATCAAGGCGGTCTGCCGCATGTAGGTGGACTTACCGCCCATGTTCGGACCGGTGATCACCAGCATGCGAGTGCTGTCGTCCAGGCTCAGGTCGTTGGCCACGAACGGCGTGGTCAGCACCTGCTCGACAACCGGATGGCGACCCTGGCCGATGCGCAGGCACGGCTCTTCCACGAAGCGCGGACGATTGAGGTCCAGGTTCAGGGCCCGCTCGGCCAGGTTGCTCAGCACATCCAGCTCGGCCAGCGCTGCTGCGGTGTCCTGCAAGGGCGGCAGATGGCCGATGAGGTTTTCCAGCAGCGCTTCGTACAACGACTTTTCGCGCGCCAGGGCGCGACTCTTGGCCGACAGCGCCTTGTCTTCGAAGGCCTTGAGCTCGGGAGTGATGAAGCGCTCTGCGCCCTTTAGCGTCTGCCGCCGGATGTAGTCCGCCGGTGCCTGCTCGGCTTGCTTGCTGGGCAGTTCGATGAAGTACCCGTGCACACGGTTGTAGCCCACCTTCAAATGGGACAGGCCGGTACGAGCCTTTTCGCGCGCTTCGAGATCGATCAGGAACTGCCCGGCGTTCTCGCTCAGCGACAGCAGTTCGTCCAGCTCGCTGTCGTAACCGGTTTTCAGCACACCGCCGTCGCGGATCACCGCAGGTGGGTTGTCGACGATGGCCTTGGCCAGCAGATCGGCCAGCTCTGGATAGGTCCCGGCGATGGCCGCCAGCTGCGCCAGATGCGGCGCCTCGAGTTCGGCCATCGCCACCTGCAGCTCGGGCAGGGCGGCCAGGGCGTCACGCAGGCGCGCCAGGTCCCGCGGCCGGGCATTGCGCAACCCGATCCGCGCGAGGATTCGCTCGATGTCGCCGATTTCCTTGAGCTGGGGCTGCAGACTTTCGAAGCGGTAGCCTTCCAGCAGGCAGCTGATCGAGCCCTGGCGTGCCTGCAGCACCTTGAGGTCACGCAGTGGGCGATTGAGCCAGCGCGTCAGCAGGCGGCTGCCCATCGCGGTCTGGCAGCGGTCGATGACCGATTGCAGGGTATTGTCGCGCCCGCCCGCCAGGTTGGTGTCCAACTCCAGGTTGCGACGGCTGGCACCGTCCAGCACCACCGTGTCATCCAGGCGTTCGTGACGCAGGCTGCGCAGATGGGGCAGGGCGGTACGCTGGGTTTCCTTGGCGTAGCCGAGCAGGCAACCGGCGGCGCCGATGGCCAGGGTCAACTTCTCGCAACCGAAGCCCTTGAGGTCCTGGGTGGCGAACTGCTGACACAGGCTCTTGTGCGCGGTGTCGCGCTCGAAGTCCCAGGGTGCGCGACGGCGCGAGCCCTTGCGCTTCTCGGCTGGCAGCCCCTGGGGCCAGTCATCGGGAATCAGCAACTCGACCGGATTGATCCGCTCAAGCTCCGCCAACAGGTTTTCCCAGCCCGCCAACTCCATGACCATGAAGCTGCCGCTGGTGATGTCCAATACCGCCAGACCGAACAGACGTTCGTCGCCCAGCACGGCAGCGATGAGGTTGTCGCGCCGCTCGTCGAGCAACGCTTCGTCGCTGACCGTACCCGGCGTGATGATGCGTACCACTTGCCGCTCGACCGGCCCCTTGCTCGTGGCCGGGTCGCCGATCTGCTCGCAGATCACCACCGATTCGCCCAGCTTGACCAGCTTGGCCAGGTAACCTTCGGCCGCATGGTAGGGAATACCGCACATGGGGATCGACTGCCCCGCCGACTGACCACGGGCAGTCAGGGTGATGTCGAGCAGTTTGGCCGCTTTCTTCGCGTCTTCGTAGAAGATTTCGTAGAAATCGCCCATGCGGTAGAACATCAGCTGTTCAGGATGCTGGTTCTTCAGCTTCCAGTACTGTTGCATCATCGGGGTATGGTTAGAAAAATCGGACATTCAAGGACTTAGCTCGCGGGTGTCTTGGGGGACGTAAGGCAGGTCGCCAATAGTACAGGGATTTTTTTTGCGATGTAGGACGTTGGCAGCGCAGACGCGGTCGCACGAATGTCCGTCGGATCGGTCGTATTCAGGCAGGCCGCGGCGACTTTTGACCTGCATGGCGCGAGGGCGTAGCCTCGTTGGCCGCCTTATCAAGGAGCTGCTATGGACGCCTCGACCTCACTCTCTGCCGACCTCGGCGAGCGCCTGCTTGGCCTCGGCGCCCAAGTTACTACGGCGGAGTCCTGCACAGGGGGTGGCATTGCCGAAGCCATCACGCGAATAGCCGGCAGTTCGGCATGGTTCGAAGCGGGTTACATCACCTATTCCAATGCGCAGAAAACCGCACAGTTACAGGTTCCGACCGAGCTGTTCGAACAGGTCGGTGCCGTCAGCCGCGAGGTAGTCGAAGCCATGGTGCGCGGTGCTCAGCAGCACAGCAGAGCACGCTTTGCCGTGGCAGTCAGTGGCATCGCCGGCCCTGGCGGTGGCTCCGCTGACAAGCCGGTGGGCACGGTGTGGTTGGCCTGGGCCGACGGCACTCGGCTGTTCAGCCGGCGCGAGCAGTTTGCCGGCGACCGCGATGCCGTGCGCCGGCAAACCGTGGTCGCTGCGCTTCAGGGTTTGTTACACCTTGCCGCTGGAGAAAAACCGTTTCCGGGGTAGGCGAGGGACGTGGTATGTGGAATAATACTGGCTACTTATACAGGTGTTCTGGCCGTCAGGCCTTATTGATTACGTGAGGACTTCAATGGACGACAACAAGAAGCGTGCCTTGGC
>JAQZAY010000048.1 GCA_029239415.1 Pseudomonas sp.
GCCAAGACCAAGGCCATCAAGGAGCTGGCCGAGGGCGTCGAGGCGCAATTCCATCGCATCCAGTTCACCCCCGACCTGCTGCCGGCCGATATCACCGGCACCGAGATCTACCGCCCGGAAACCGGCAGCTTCGTGTTCCAGCAGGGGCCTATCTTCCATAACCTGGTATTGGCCGACGAGATCAACCGCGCGCCGGCCAAGGTCCAGTCGGCGCTGCTCGAGGCCATGGCCGAACGCCAGGTCAGCGTCGGGCGCAGCACGTACGACCTGTCGCCGCTGTTCCTGGTGATGGCCACGCAGAACCCGATCGAGCAGGAAGGCACCTACCCGCTGCCCGAGGCCCAGCTCGACCGCTTCCTGATGCACGTGAAGATCGGCTTTCCCGACGCGGCCGTGGAGCGGCGCATCCTGCAACAGGCGCGCGGCGAGGCGCTCAACGGCGAGACCAAGCCCGAGCGGCGGGTCAGCCAGCAGGCGATCTTCGCCGCGCGCAAGGAAATCCTCGGCCTGTACATGGCCGATGCGGTGGAGGAATACCTGGTGCAGCTGGTGATGGCCACGCGCACCCCGGCCAAGTTCGATCCCGAGCTGGCCGACTGGATCGCCTATGGCGCCAGCCCGCGTGGCTCGATCGCCCTGGACCGCTGCGCGCGGGCCCACGCCTGGCTTGCCGGACGCGACTTCGTCAGCCCCGAAGACATCCAGGCCGTGCTGTTCGACGTGCTGCGCCACCGCATCATCCTGTCGTTCGAGGCAGAGGCTGCCGGGGTCGACCAGGACCGCGTGGTCCAGCGCATCCTCGACGCCGTCGCTGTCGCCTGATCCCATGCCTGCCTCGCAGCTGGCCTCCCCCGGCATCCGCATCAGCCTTGGCGAGCTGATCGAGATGCGCCATCGCGTGCGCGAGATCCAGCTGTTTTCACGGCCTGGCCAGCGCAGCCCGCTGGTAGGCCTGCACCATTCCAAGCTGCGCGGGCGCGGCGTGGATTTCGACCAGGTGCGGGTCTACCAGGCCGGCGACGATGTACGCAACATCGACTGGCGCGTCACTGCCCGCACCCAGGAGCCGCACACCAAGCTGTTCCACGAGGAACGCGAGCGGCCGATCTTCATCATGGTCGAGCAGAGCCAGCGGCTGTTCTTTGGCTCGGGACTCATGTTCAAGTCGGTCCTGGCGGCCCAGGCCGCGGCCTTGCTGGGCTGGGCCGCGCTGGGCCACAACGACCGCATCGGTGGCCTGGTGTTCGGCGACAACGAGCACTACGAGGTCAAGCCGCGGCGCAGCAAGCAAAGCCTGCTGCAACTGCTCAACCGCCTGGCGCGGGTCAACCAGTCGCTGCATACCGAAGCCACCCCGCAGTCGGACAGCCTCGGCCTGGCCCTGCGCCGGGCGCGTGAAGTCCTGCGCCCGGGCAGCCTGGCGATCATCATCTGCGACGAGCGCGCCCTGACCCCCGCCGTCGAGCAGCACCTGAGCCTGCTCTCGCGCCATTGCGACGTGCTGTTGATGCCGCTTTCCGATCCTCTGGACCATGCGTTGCCGGCCGCTGGCCTGCTGCGCTTCGCCCAGCGCGGCGCGCACCTGGAGCTCGATACGCTCGACGCCAACCTGCGCCAGCTCTATCGCCAGCGCAGCGAGTCGCGGATCGAGCGCTGGGAGTGGCTGGCGCAGAAGATGCGCGTGGTGCTGATGCCCTTGAGTACCCAGAGCGAAATGGTCGAACAACTGCGCGAGTACCTCAACGCCCAGCGTCCCGGGAGCAGAAAATGAATCCGCTCGACCAGTTGCATCCGCTGATCGCCCCGGCCCACATCGGCCTGTGGCCCCCGGCGCCTGGCTGGTGGGTACTGCTGGCGCTGCTGCCGTTGCTCGGCTGGGGCCTGTGGCGCGCGCGCCACTGGCGTCCGGCCAGGCGCCAGGCGGTGCCCGTCGAGCAGCCGCTGGACCCGGTGCGCCAGGAAGCCCTGGCAGAGCTGGCCCGGCTGCCGCGCCCCTACGACGGCGCGCATGCCGGGGCCTGGCTGCAGCAGATCAACGCCTTGCTCAAGCGCCTGTGCCGCAACCACTACCCCGGCGCCAACAGCCATACCCTCAATGGCCGCAAGTGGCTGGCATTTCTCGACAACCGTTGCCCCGCCGCCGGGCTGACCCGCTGGATGGTACTGGTCGAAGGCGCCTACAAGCCCGAGTGCACGCTGGACGACAAAGCCATCGCCGGGCTCAGCCAGGCGGTCGAAACCTGGATCCGCAAGCATGTTTGAACTGGCCTGGCCGTGGATCTTCCTGCTCTTGCCGCTGCCCTGGCTGGCGCGCGTGCTGCTGCCCGCGGCCGACAGCGGCGAGCCGGTGCTCAAGGTGGGTTTCCTTGACGAGCTCGAAGGCCTGGCCGGGCGGCGTGCCCGCCTCAACCTGCCGACCTGGCAGCAGCAAGCGCCGTACGTGCTCATCTGGCTGCTCCTGCTGCTGGCCGCCGCACGCCCGCAATGGCTGGGCGAGCCCACGCCGATCGCCGCCAGCGGCCGCGACCTGCTGGTGGCGGTGGATGTGTCCGGCTCAATGGACTACCCCGACATGCACTGGCAGGACGATGACATCAGCCGCCTGAGCCTGGTCAAGGCGTTGCTGGGGGACTTCCTGCAGGATCGCCAAGGCGACCGCGTCGGCCTGATCCTGTTTGGCAGCCAGGCCTACCTGCAGGCACCGCTGACCTTCGACCGGCGCACCGTGCGGGCATTTCTCGACGAAGCGCAGATCGGCATCGCCGGCAAGAACACCGCGATCGGCGACGCCGTGGGTCTGGCGGTCAAGCGCCTGCGCCAACGCCCGGCGCAGAGCCGTGTGCTGATCCTGATCACCGACGGCGCCAACAACGGCGGGCAGATCCATCCCTTGACCGCCGCACGCCTGGCCGCCCAGGAAGGCGTGCGCATCTACACCATCGGCATCGGCGCCAACCCCGAGGCCAGCGGCACGCAGGGCCTGCTGGGGCTGAACCCGAGCCTGGACCTTGACGAAGCCTCGCTCAAGGAAATCGCCGAGCTTACCCACGGCGCCTATTTCCGGGCCCACGACGGCGCCGAACTGGACAGCATCGGCGACACCCTCGACGAGCTCGAACCGGTGGCCCAGCAGCCCACCCAGGCGCGCACCGCCAAGGCCTTGTATGCCTGGCCGCTGGCCTTGGCGTTGCTGCTCAGCGTTCTGCTGGTGGTTGCCGCACTCTGGCCCGACAACCTGCTGCAGCGCTTGATGCGCCGGCCGTTGTTCCTGCAGCCGTTGCCGCAATGGCGCGAGCGGCTCGAACGTCTGCGCCTGAGGAAACGCCGATGATCGAACTCTGGCCGCAATGGCTGCGCCCGTATTGGCTGCTGGTGATCCCGCTGCTGGGCTGGCTGCTGTTCAAGCTCTGGCACCGGCGCAAGCGGGCCGGGCGCTGGCAGATGATCCTGCCGCCGCAGTTTCATGCCGTGCTGCTCGGTGGTGGCAACGGCAGCACCAGCAAGTCGCCGTGGATCATCCTGGGCCTGGCCTGGTCGCTGATCTGCCTGGCCCTGCTCGGCCCGAGCTGGCAACGCCTCGAGGAAACCCGCCAGCGCCCCGCCGACCCACTGGTGATCCTGCTCGAGATGACCCCGCAGATGTTGGCCGAGGACAGCGCGCCCAACCGGCTCGAGCAGGCCCGGCGCAAGATCCTCGATTTGCTCGAGCATCGCCGCGACAGCCAGACGGCGCTGATCGTCTACGCCGGCAGCGCCCACACGCTGGTGCCGTTGTCCGACGACCTGGCCACCACCCGCAACCTGCTCGAGGCGGTCGATCCCACGATCATGCCCCAGGCCGGCCAGCGCGCCGACCTGGCGGTCGCCAAGGGCCTGGCCTTGCTGGCCCAGAGCGGCCTGGGCCAGGGCCGATTGCTGCTGGTCGGCTCCTCGCTCAGCGCCACGGAGCGCAACGGCATCCTCCGCGCCCTAGGACGCCAGGGCCCCAGCCTGTTGATGCTCGGCATCGGCAGCAGCGAGGGCGCACCCGTGCGCCAGGCCAATGGCGAATACCTCAAGGATGACCAGGGCGGCATCCTCTTGCCGCGCCTGGACGGTGCCAGCCTCAAGCCCTTCATCAACGGCACGGGGGGACGCTATCGCCACGCGCGCATCGATGACCTCGACCTGCGCGGCCTGGGCCTGTTCGACAACCCGCGCAGCCTGAGCAACCAGGGGCAGACCTTGCAGCTGGACAGCTGGGCAGACCAGGGCCATTGGCTGTTGCTGGCGCTGCTGTTGCTGGCAGCCTGTGCCGGGCGGCGCGGCTGGCTGTTCTGCCTGCCCCTGCTGCTGGCCCTGCCCCAGCCCGGCCAGGCCTTCGAATTCGGCGACCTGTGGCTGCGCCCCGACCAGCAAGGCGCCCGCTTGCTCCAGCAACAGCGGCCCATGGAAGCGGCCCGGCATTTTCGCGATCCACAATGGCAAGGCATGGCGCTGTTCGAGGCAGGCGACTATGCTGCGGCGGCGCGCGCCTTCGCCCAAGGCAACACCGCCGCGGCCCACTTCAACCGGGGTAATGCACTGGCCCGGGGCGGCGAGTTGGAAGCGGCGCTGGATGCCTACGAGCAGGCCCTCGAACGCCAGCCTGACCTGCAGCCCGCCCTGGACAACCAGGTGCTGGTCGAGCAACTGCTGCGCCAGCGCGAGGCCAAGGAGCAGGCGCAGTCGTCGGCAAGCGATGCCCAGGACAGTCCAGGCAGCGAGACCGAGGGCAACAGCAGCTCGGCCAGCAGCCAGGCCGAAGGAGACCAGGGCAACCAGAAAGAAGCCGCGCCCCAGCCCTCGGGCAATGCCAACGGCAACGCCCAGGCCCAGTCCGGCAACCCGGCAGGTGGCGAAGACGAGGTCATCCGCCCACCGAAGCGGCCAACCTCGACAAGCCTCGACGCCGAACAGCGCCAAGCACTGGAACAATGGCTGCGGGAGATCCCGGACAACCCCGCGGACCTCTTGCGGCGCAAGTTCTGGTATGAACAGCAATTGCATCAGGAAACCCCGCGATGAGTCGCCTCGGCGTCTTTGTTCTCGGCCTGCTGTTTGCCCTGCAGGCCCAGGCGGCCTTGCAGGCCAGTGTCGACCGCACTCGCCTGCAGGCCGGTGAAACCCTGGAACTGACCCTCGAAAGCCAGGACGTGACCCAGTTCGGCAAGCCAGACCTCAGCGCCCTGGAGACCGATTTCGAAGTGCGCGGCACGCGCCAGCTCAACAGCCTGCATACCCTCGACGGCGAGACGCGCGCCAGCACCCGCTGGATCATCACCCTGCTGCCACGGCGCAGCGGCAGCCTGAGCATCCCGCCATTGCAGCTCGGCCAGAACCTCAGCCAGGCCATCGAGCTGCAGGTCCAGACGGGCGACGCCAGCCGCCCGGACAGCGCTGCCCAAGTGTTCATCGAGGCCACCCTCGACAGTCCCAGCGTCTATGTGCAGGCCCAGGCCGTGCTGACCGTGCGCATCTACCACTCGGTGCCGCTGTACAACGACAGCAGCCTCACCCCACTGCAGCCGGATACCGCCAAGGTCGAGCCGCTGGGCGAGTCGCGCATCTACGAAAAAGACATCAACGGCGTGCGCCATGGGGTCATCGAGACACGCTATGCCGTGTACCCGCAACAGAGCGGCCCGCTTGAATTGCCGCCACTGACCTTCACCGCCACTGCCGCCGACAATGGCGAGCAGCACAATGGCATGGCGCGGGTGGGCAAGCAGGTGCAGGTCAGTTCGCTGCCGCTGCGCCTGGAAGTGCGGCCGATTCCCGCCGACTATCCACCCGACACGCCCTGGCTGCCCGCGCGCAGCCTGACCCTTGAAGAGCGCTGGAATCCCGACCCGGCCACCCAGCCCATCCAGATCGGCGACTCGCTGACGCGCAGTATCACCCTGCGTGCCGCCGGCTTGTCCAGCACCCAGCTGCCACCCCTGCCGGCCACCGAGGTCAAGGGCCTGCGCCGCTACCCGGACCAGCCGCAACTGCGCAACGAGCTCAACGACCGCGGCATGACCGCCCATCGCGAAGAGCGCGAGGCGCTGGTGCCGACCCACAGCGGCAGCCTCGAGCTGCCCGCCCAGGACGTGACCTGGTGGAACACGCGCGAAGACCACCTGGAGCACAGCAGCCTGCCCGCGCGTACCCTCAGCGTGCTGGACAACCCGGCGCTGGCCGCCGACACGCCGATCGGCGACAGCGCCGGGCGCGCGGGGCCGCTCTGGCCCTGGCAGCTGAGCACCCTGGTGCTGGCCTTGACCACCGCCCTGGGCTTCGGCCTGTGGTGGCGGGCGCGGGCGCGCCCGGCGGTGCCTCGCGCCGCGCAGAGTGGCCCGAGCCCACGCAGCCTGCTGGACGACCTCAAGCGCGCCTGCCAGGCGAACGACCCGCAGGCGACACGCCAGGCGCTGGACGCCTGGGCACGCCAGCAGCCGGAAACCCTGGCCGACATGGCCGCGCGCTTCGTACCCTTGTCCGATGCGCTGGATGCGCTCAACGGCGCCCTCTACAGCGAGAGCGGACAGTACTGGCAAGGCGACGAGCTATGGCGGGCCATCGGCACCATCCCGCCGGCCGAGCAGGCCCAGGCGTTGCCCAGCGAGCCCGGCAGCCTGCCGCCGCTGTACCCTAAATGATCACCAGGCGTAGCCAACCGCGCTGCGCGGCACTGCACCGAACCCCTACTGGAAGCCCAATGCGACTGTTTCACACCTCTGACTGGCACCTGGGCCAAAGCCTTCACGGCCAGGAACGCGACTTCGAACACGCCTGCTTCCTGGGCTGGCTGCTCGGCCAGCTGCAACTGCGCCAGCCCGATGCGCTGCTGATCGCCGGCGACGTCTTCGACACGGTCAACCCGCCGGTCAAGGCCCAGGAGCGGCTGTACGAATTCATCGTCAAGGCCCACGAGCAACAGCCCAGGCTGGACATCGTGATGATCGCCGGCAACCACGACTCCGGCTCGCGCATCGAGCTGCCTGCCGCGCTGATGCGCCGCCTGCGTACCCATGCGCTGGGCCGGGTGCACTGGCTCGACGAAGGCCAGCTCGACAGCGAGCGCCTGCTGATCCCGCTGACCAACGCCCGTGGCAAGGTCAGCGCCTGGTGCCTGGCCCTGCCCTTCCTGCGGCCCGCCGAGGTGACCGGCCCGCTGCTGGGCGACGACTACCTCAAGGGTATCGCCCAGGTGCACCAGCAACTGATCGCCGCCGCCCTGAACAAGCGCAAGGCAGGCCAGGCGCTGGTCGCCATCAGTCACGCGCACATGGCCGGCGGCGCCGTGTCTGAAGATTCCGAGCGCAGCCTGATCATCGGCAACGCCGAGGCGCTGCCGGCCAAGCTGTTCGACCGCGCCATCAGCTACGTCGCCCTGGGCCACCTGCACAAGCCGCAGCGGGTCAACCGCGAGGATCGCATCCGCTACAGCGGCTCGCCGATCCCGCTGTCGTTCGCCGAGATCGGCTACCCGCACCAAGTCCTGGAAATCGAACTGGACGGCGCCGAGCTTGCCAGCATCGAACCGCGCCTGGTGCCCCGCGCCGTGGCGCTGCAACGTTTCGGCCCTGCGCCATTGGACGAGCTGCTGGTCGAGCTGGCCGCGCTGCCGGAGCCGGACCTGCTCGAGGACCCGCAGCGCCAGCCGTGGCTGGAGGTCCGGGTGCGCCTGGACAAGCCCCAGCCGGACCTGCGCCAGCAACTGGAGGCGGCGCTGCAGGGCAAGGCCGTGCGCCTGGTACGCATCAGCGCCGAATATGCGGCAGGCAATGGTCGCGACGATGACGGCAGCGGCCTGATCGAGCTCGGCCAGCTGAGCCCGCAGGACCTGTTCAGCCGCGCGTGGGAGCAGGCCTATGGCAGCGCCGTGGACGAGCAGGTGCTGTCCGATTTCGCCCTGCTGCTGCAGGACGTGCAGAACGAGGAGGAGCAGCCATGAAGATCCTCGCCATCCGTTTGAAGAACCTGGCCTCGCTGGCCGGCCCCGTCGACATCGACTTTACCGCCGAACCGCTGGCCAGCGCCGGCTTGTTCGCCATCACCGGCCCCACCGGCGCGGGCAAGAGCACCTTGCTCGACGCCTTGTGCCTGGCCCTGTTCGGCGATGTGCCACGGCTGAGCAATGTGTCCAAGGAAGCCAAGGTCCCGGATGCCGACAGCGACCTGTCCAGCGATGATGCCCGCACGCTGCTGCGCCGCGGCAGTGGCAGTGGCTATGCCGAGGTCGATTTCGTCGGCGTCGACGGCCGTCGCTACCGGGCGCGCTGGGAGGCCAACCGTGCCCGCGACAAGGCCAGCGGCAAGCTGCAGCTCAGCCGCCAGAGCCTGTACGACCTCGACGGCGAGCAACTGCTGAGCAACCAGAGCAAGAGCGAGTACAAGCAGCTGATCGAGGCGCGCCTGGGCCTGAACTACATGCAGTTCACCCGGGCGGTGATGCTGGCCCAGAGCGAGTTCAGCGCGTTTCTCAAGGCCAGTGACAAGGAACGCAGCGAGCTGCTCGAAAAGCTCACCAACACCTCGATCTATACCCGCCTGGGCCAGCGCGCGTTCAGCAAGACCCGCGAGGCCTCCGACGTCCACCGTGCGCTCGAGGAGCGCGCCAGCCACCTGCTGCCCATGAGTGCCGAGACCCGCGGCGCGCTCGACCTGCGCC
The DNA here is from genome assembly GCA_029239415.1 of Pseudomonas sp. Next base: position 8,678 of record JAQZAY010000048.1, read on the forward strand.
TGGAACAGGCGCAGCAGACGCTCAGGGACGGCCAGGGCCGCGTGCGCCAGCTCGAGCGCCAGCGCCAGTGGCACCACGAGCAGTACCAACTGCAGCAGCAGCAGGCCGCGGCCAGCGAAACCTTGCAAGCCGCCGAGCAGCAATGGCGCGAACTGGCCGATCAACGCCAGGATGCGCTGCGCCTGGAGCAGCTGTCGCCCCAGCGCCACCGGTTCAGCCGCCAGCAGGTCCTGGCCAGCCAGCTCACGCCACTGGCCACGGCGATTGCCGAGCAGGTTCGTCGCCAAGGCGAACTGCAAGGCCAGGCCGTGCAGCTCGAGCAAGTCCTGGAAACTGCCCGCCAGGCCCTCGTCGGAGCCCAGGCCGACCAGGCGCAAAGCGCGCCGCGGCTGCGCCAGGCCTACACCGAACAGCACACCTTGGGCCGCCTTGAACAAGAGCTCGGCGCGTTGCAGGTCCTGGGCGAGCAGGCCGACCAGGCCGTCGCCGAAGGCCTGCGGCAGTTGCAGCAGGGGGAGGCCCACCAACTGCGCGGCCAGCAGCAACTGGCGCAGATCGCCGAGGCGCTTGCACAGAGCACCCACCTTGCCGATCTCGCCAGCGCCTGGCAGGCCTATCGCAACCAGCTGCAACAACTGCTGCTGATCGGCAACCGGCTGAACAAGGGCCATGAAGAACTGCCGGGCCTGCAGGCCCAGGCGAGCCAGGCCAACGCCGAGTTGCAAGCGCAGCGCGATGCGCTCGAGCTGCTCTACCGCGAGGCTGGCGCAGAGCCTCACGCCCTGGCCGAGCAGATCGGCCTGCTCGGCTCCATGCTCCAGGACAACCGCAAGCAGCAGCGCAATGTCGAATCGATATCGCGCCTGCACAGCCGTGACCAGGAACTCGAGCAGGGTCTCAAGGCCTTGCGCGCACGCCAGCAGGCCGGCATGGCAGAGCGCCAGCAGCTGATCAGCGAAGGCCAGCAGGCCAAGGCAGAACTCGAGGCCGCCGACCAGGCACTTACCCTGACCCGCCAACTGCTCGAACGCCAGCGCCTGGCGCGCAACGCCAGTGTCGAGGAGCTGCGCGCCCAGCTGCAGGACGGCGAGCCCTGTCCGGTCTGTGGCAGCGCCGAGCACCCCTGGCACCAGCCGGAGGCATTGCTCGACAGCCTGGGCCGTCACGACCAGGCCGAGGAAGCCTCGGCGCTGGCCCGCGTCGACGCGCTCAAGGCTCGCCTCGAGGCACTGCGCTCGCAGGTAGGGGTCCTCAACGGCCAGATCAAGGAATTCCAGCACCAGCAGGCGCAGCTGAGCGAGCAGCAGCAACCGCTGGCCGCGCAACTGGCCGACCATGCGCTGTGGGCCGCGCTCTCGGTGCAGGACAACCGCAGTGCCTGGCTCGACGCCCAGCTGAGCCGCCTCGGCCAGGAGATCGAGCGTGACGAGCAGCGCCTGGCCACCCTGTTGACCCTGCAAAAGGATGCCGCACGTCTGCAACAACAACTGCAGGCCGCCACCGAACGCCAGCAGCAGGCCAGCCAGCGTGTCAGCCAGCAGCAGCAGGCCCTCGCTGACGACGAAGCGCGCCTGGAGCAGGCGCTGTCCGACTTCGCCACCCTGCTGCCCGAGGACATTCTCCAGGCCCTGCGCCGTGAACCGGCCCAGGCCTTCATGGCGCTCGACCAACAGATCAGCCAGCGCCAGCAGCAACTGCAGCAGCAGGCAGACGAACAGCAAGAGCAAGCCCAGCGCCAGCAACAGCTGGACAGGCTACAGGCGCAACAGCAGGCGCTCGTGCAGCGCCAGGGCGAGCTGCGCCAGCAGATTGCTGGCCTGGCCGACCAGCAACGCCAGGCCCGCGAAACCCTGGCCGCACTGTTGGGCGATCACCCCGGGGCCGAGCAGTGGCAAGCGCACCTCGAGCGCCAGGTCGAGCAGGCCCGCCAAGGCGAAGCCAGCATCACGCAGCAGCTGCAGGAGGCGCGTACCCAGGCCGTGCAACTGGCCAGCCAGCTCAACGCCGATGAACAGCGCCACCATGCGCTGGAACAGGAGCATCAGCAGTTGCAGGGCCAGATCAGCCAGTGGCGCGCGCAGCACCCCGAACTGGACGACAGCGGCCTGGCGCGCTTGCTGGCCGTCGACGACAGCCAGCTGGGGCAGCTGCGCCAGACGCTGCACACAGCGGAAAAGGCCATCGAACAGGCCAGGGTGCTGTTGCAGGAGCGCGAACAGCGCCTGGCGCAGCATCTTGCCGACGGCAATGGCGAACTGTCCATCGAGCAGTTGGAACAGACCCTGGCCGAGCTGCACCAGCAGCTGGCCGGCCACGAACAGCAGTGCGCCGAACTGCGCGCCGAGCAGGCGGACGACCAGCGCCGCCAGCAGGCCTCCCAGGCCCTGTCCGAGCAGATTGCCCAGGCTTATCAAGAGTGGCAGCGCTGGGCGCGGCTGAGCGCGTTGATCGGCTCGGCCAGCGGCGACACCTTCCGCAAGATCGCCCAGGGCTACAACCTCGACCTGCTGCTGCACCACGCCAACGCCCAGCTGCGCCAGCTGGCGCGACGCTATCGACTCAAGCGCGGCGGCAGCTCGCTGGGACTGCTGGTGCTCGACACCGAGATGGGCGATGAGCTGCGCTCGGTGCATTCGCTGTCCGGGGGCGAGACCTTCCTGGTGTCGCTGGCGCTGGCGCTGGGCCTGGCCTCGATGGCATCCAGCACGTTGCGCATCGAGTCGCTGTTCATCGACGAAGGCTTCGGCAGCCTCGACCCCGAGTCGCTGCAACTGGCCATGGATGCCCTCGACGGCCTGCAGGCCCAGGGTCGCAAGGTGGCGGTGATTTCCCACGTGCAGGAAATGCACGAGCGCATCCCGGTGCAGATCCAGGTGCGGCGCCAAGGCAACGGGCTGAGCGAAGTGCAGGTGTGCGGGTGATCCTGTACTCTTTCCGCCGCTGCCCCTGGGCCATGCGCGCGCGTCTGGCGTTGCGCTATGCCGGGTGCCCGGTACAGGTGCGCGAGGTCAGCCTCAAGGCCAAGCCGGCCGAGTTGCTGGCCTTGTCGCCCAAGGGAACCGTGCCGGTGCTCGATACCGGCGAGCGGGTGCTGGAGGAAAGCCTGGACATCATGCGCTGGGCGCTGGCGTTCGATGACCCGCAGGACTGGCGGTTGACGAGCGATCCGGCGGGTGCCCTGCAGGCCGATGAGCTGATCGCACGCAATGACAGCACGTTCAAGGCGCAGGTCAACCTGTACAAGTATGCCGAGCGGTACCCGCGGTTCGATCGCGAGCACTACCGACGAGAGGCCGAACCATGGCTTGCGGAGCTGGAGCTACTGCTGGCCGACCGGCCATATCTGCTGGCCACGCACCCCAGCCTGGCCGATGCCGCCCTGCTGCCGCTGATGCGGCAGTTCGCGGGGGTGCAGCCGCAGTGGTTCGCCGAAGCGCCGTATCCACGGCTACGGGCCTGGCTGCAGGGATGGCTGGAGTCGCCATTGTTCCAGTCGATCATGGCGCGATAGACAGGGCACTCGGGCCAGGGTCATCATTTCAGGAACTTCAGGTCCGACGGCGCGCCCTGGCTGAACACCTGGACTGTCTCGCCCACCTCCCCGCTGCGCGGATCCCGGCGCATCACGCGGATCTCGTTGCTCTTCTGGTTCGCCACCAGCATGAACTTGCCGCTCGGATCGAGACTGAATTCACGCGGTTCGTTACCCTCTACCGAGCGCCGTTGTACCAGGCGCAGTTGCCCGCTGTCCTCGTCGACCGCGAACACCACCAGTTCGCTGGCCGTACCGCGGTTGCTGACATACAGGAATCTTCCATCGGCAGACAGGTGCAGTGCCCCTGCAGACTTCGCCGCGGACTCCTTGCGCTCGGTCAGCGCCATGCGCTGGCGCTCGAGCAAGGCACCGTCACGCACCTCGAATACCACCACCTCGGCACTCATTTCCAGCGTCAGGTACGCATGCTCGCCCTCGGCATCGAACAGCAGGTGCCGCGGCCCGCTGCCCGGTGGCAGGGCGACCGCCGCAGGATTCGCCGGGCTCAGCGGATGCTCCGGGCTGGCCCCGTCGTACCGGTAGATGAACACCTTGTCGGCGCCCAGGTCGCTGGCGTACAGGTAACGGCCATCGGGCGAGAACACCAATGAATGCACATGGGCGCCGGCCTGGCGCTCGGGATCGACCTTGCTCGGCGCATGGCGCTGTTGCTGCACCACATCGCCGAGCTGGCCATCACGCCCGACCGGGATCGCCACCAGGCTGCCGCCTGGCTGTGGCTTGGCCGCATAGTTGGCCACGAACAGGTAGCGCTGGTCATGGCTCAGGCTCGCATGGGTCGGCTCGTCTCCCCGGCTCGAGGCCTGGTTGAGCGGCGTGATCACCCCCTTGTCGTCGAGCTTGAAGCTGCTCGCCTTGCCCTGCCCTTCCCCGCTCTCGTTGACCGCGAACAGCAAGCGCTGGTCGGCGGAGAACACCAGCCAGGACGGATTGACGCTCCTGACCACCTGCAAGGGCGTACTGTCGATGCGCCCATGCTCTGTGTCGAAGTGGTAGCGGTAGATACCCAGGCTCTGGCCATCGGTATAGCTACCGACCAGCAAGGTCTCGGCGTGTGCGTTCATGGTCAGGGTCATGAGGCTAGCGCTCAGCAGTGTCGTCAGGCGTTTCATCGTCATCCTCTTCAGAGGCGCGCAAGGCACTCACACAGACTAGCCGGTGTTCACCGGCCTCGTTGCCCAGCAGCCACTCATCCCCCTGGGCCACCGCCGCTTCCACCTGGGCAACGCTGAACTGCCAGCGCTTGAGCGCCCGTCCGTCCATGCACTCGATCACAAGGCCGGTGTCGTCGAAGGTGAAGTCGAAGGCGTGCAGGCCATCGATCAGGAGCATGTCGCAGGACTGCAGGGTGTGGGAGAGGAGCGTCATCAAGGCATACCATCGTGAAAAGGGGCGGCAGTATACCTGTATGAACGTCTCGGACCGCGATGGTGCGATCCGATTCAGGTCATGTCGAGGGGCGTCACATGCTGCACGCTCAATGCGCAAAGATCGACCCGCCCTCCTTCCCCGCCAGTCTCTCGGGCTTGATCAGGAAGCGCGCCAGCGCCGGCAGCAGCCAGAGCGCGCCGAACATGTTCCACAGCAGCATGAAGGTCAGCATCAGGCCCATGTCGGCCTGGAACTTGATGGCCGAGAAGATCCAGGTGCACACGCCGATCGCCAGGCACAGCCCGGTGAACAGCACGGCCTTGCCGGTCGAGCGCAGGGTCTGGTAGTAGGCTTCCTGGAGAGGCAAGCCTGCACGCAGGAAGCTTTCGAGGCGGCTGTAGATGTAGATGCCGTAGTCCACGCCGATGCCGACGCCCAGCGCCACCACGGGCAAGGTGGCGACCTTGACGCCGATGCCCATGAAGGCCATCAGGGCGTTGCCGAGCACCGAGGTGAGCACCAGCGGCAAGACGATGCACAGGGTCGCGGCGAAGGAACGGAAGGTGATCATGCACATCACCGCGACGCAGAGGTAGACGAGGATGAGGATGGTCAGCTCGGCCGACTTGATCACCTCGTTGGTGGCGGCCTCGATGCCGGCGTTGCCTGCGGCCATGATGAATTCCAGGCCTTCCTTGTTGTGCGTGTCGGCGAAACCTTGCGCAGCGGCGACGACCCGCTCCAGGGTCTCGGCCTTGTGGTCGTTGAGGAACACCAGCACCGGCGCCAGCGAACAGTCGGCGTTGTACAGGCCATCGGCGCGGGCAATGGAGTTGTTGAGCACGTCCGGGTTGCGCGAGAGGGTCTCCCATTTCAGGTTGCCCTCGTTCATGCCCTTGATCACCTGCTTGGACACGGTCACCAGGGAAATCGCCGACTGCACGCCGGGGGTGTTCTCCATGGTCCACATCAACTCGTCGATCGGCGCCAGGGTCGAGTGGATCGAGCAGCTCTCCGCCGGTGTCTTGACCATCACCACCAGCACGTCCGAGCTGGTCGAGTAGTTGCTGATGATGAAGTTGTTGTCCTGGTTGTAGCGCGAGTCGGAACGCAGCTCCGGCGCGCCCTGGTCGAGGTCGCCGATCTTCAGGTTCTGGCTGTACCAGAGCCCGCCGCCGAAGGCCAGCAAGGCCAGGGCGATCGACACCGGCGCGACCCTGGGGCTGGCAAAGCCCGACAGCAGGCGCCAGAACGGGTGCTCGCGGTTGGCGTCGCGCTTGCTGCGCTCGATGGCCTTCTTGCTGATGCCGACGTAGGAGATCGCCACCGGCAGCAGGATCAGGTTGGTGAAGACGATCACCGCCACGCCAATGGAGGCGCCGATGGCCAGCTCGCGGATCACCCCGATGTCGATGATCAGCAGGGTGATGAAGCCCACGGCGTCGGCGAGGATGGCGATCATCCCCGGCAGGAACAGCTGCCGGAACGTACGCCGCGCGGCGGTCAGGGCGTTGTCGGCATCGCTGGACTGCAAGGCGATGCCGTTGATCTTCTGCACCCCGTGGGAGATGCCGATGGCGAAGATCAGGAACGGCACCAGCATCGAGTACGGGTCGAGCCCGAAGCCCACCGCGTGCATCAGTCCCAGTTGCCAGACCACCGCCACCAGGGTGGTGATGAGCACGGCGATGGTGCTGCGCAGGCACCAGGTGAACCAGTACAGCAGGATCCAGGTGATGACCAGGGCGACGCCGAAGAACAGCGCGACCATCATCAGCCCATCGATCAGATCACCGACCTTTTTCGCGAAACCGACGATGTGCACCTTCACATCGGGGTTCTGGGCCTGGAACTTGTCGCGGATCTTTTCCTCGAGCTGGTGGGAGAACTGCTGGTAGTCGAGCTTGATCAGCTTGCCCTGGTCCTGTGGATCGGGGTAGGACTCGAGCAGGGGCACGTCGACGATGCTGGACCTGAAGTTGTTGGCCACCAGGCGCCCGACCTGGCCGGACTTGAGCACGTTGTCGCGCAGCTCGTCGAGGCTGTCGTCGGTCCCATCGTAGGTCTGCGGGATCACCTCGCCGCCGGCGAAGCCTTCCTCGGTCACCTCGGTCCAGCGCACGCTGGGGCTCCACAGCGACTTGAGCCCGGCGCGGTCGACACCCGGGATGTAGAACACCTCGTCGTGGATCTGGCGCAGGGTCTCCATGTAGTCCTTGTCGAAGATGTCGCCATTGACCGCTTCGACCGAGATGCGCACGGTGTTGCCCAGGTTGGCCAGGTCATTGCGGTGCTCGAGCATCTTCTCGATGAACGGGTGCTGCAGCGGGATCATCTTCTCGAAGCTGGTGGACGGGCGGATCTGGGTGGCCTGCCAGAACAGGAACAGGCTGACCAGGATGCAGATCGCGATGACCGCCGGGCGGTTGTTGAAGATCAGCCGCTCGAGCAGGGTCGCCTTGTCCCGATGCTGCTGCTGGTTCATGTCGAAGCTCTCGCGGCCGGTCATGGCTGCACCTCCTCTGCGCCCCTGGCGGAGGCGATATGCACGCCACCCTGGCCGACCAGCAGCAGCCCGCCGTCGGCCAGCCCGCTGACCCCGGCAAGGGCGATGCGGTCGGCGCGGTTGAACACCGAGAAGGTCTGCCCGTCGTCGTGGCTGCGCAGCACGCTGCCGCCGTTGCCGACCAGTACCAGGCTGCCGTCATCGAGCAGCGTGGCGCTTGCCAGGCCGAACTCGAGCTGGCCGCGCGCGGCCTTGAGTTCGATCGGTTGCCAGCTGTCGCCAAAATCGGTGGAGCGCAGCAGATTGCCGCGCAAGCCAAAGGCCAACAGGGTCCTGGGTTGCGTGGTGCCGATCACGCCAAACAACGAACCCGCGTAGGGGCCGGTGACCCGTGACCAGGTCTGGCCGTTGTCGCTGGAACGGAACATGCTGCCCTGCTCGCCGACGATGAACAGCCCGGCGTCCTTCACGGCGGCGATGGCGTTGAGGTGCAGCTGTTCCTCGTTGTCCAGGCGCTCGGCCACGTCTTGCCAGTGCTGGCCGCCATCGAGGGTCTCGAGCAGGGCGCCATACGCGCCCACGGCGAAACCGTGCCGGGCATCGAGGAACATGACATCGAGCAGCGGCGCTTCGCGCGCGAGGTCTTCGAACTGCTTGGTCCAGGTGGCGCCACCATCGACGGAGGCAAGGATCTGGGCGTCGTGCCCGACGGCCCAGCCACGCTTGTCGTCGATGAAGAACACCGCGGTGAGCAGTTGCCGGGTCGGTACCCGGGCCTGGGTCCAGGTGTTGCCCTGGTCATCGGAGAACAGGATGTGGCCCCGGTCACCCACCGCCACCAGGCGGGCGCCGGCGTGGACGGCGTCGAGCATCAGGCTCTGGCTGGCCTTGGCCGACTCGACCGAGTACTGCTCGGCGGGGACTGCAGTGACTGCGGCGATGGCCGTGGTCATCCATGCCCCCAGTGCCAACAGTGCACTTGTCGCCAAGGCCCGGGCGCAATGCCGGGCGCTCGCCATCACAGGCTCACTCATGTATTCGGTCCCCGTTGGTATTCTTGTCGTGGGTCGATCTGTTGCCGCGGATCGTATCGGGGATGTCGGCGGCCTGACAATTGGAGGGACGTTATGTTTTGTTAAGCGGCGTCAACACACAAGGCCTGACGGACAGGCCCCGTCATCATCCGGTGGGCCACCGCCTCAACCAGCGCCTTGGCGGAATCAATCGTCGAGCACAATCTTGTACAGCGAAGTCTTCAGTGCCGGCCCTTGCTTCGGGTCGTAGAAGTTCATGTCGGGAATGCGCGAATCGGTGACGTATACCGTCCCATCCGGACCTTGAGTGAAGGTATCCGGCCAGCGCATGTCCTTGTCTTGCAGCAGCAGGCTGACCTGGCCGCCCTTGCGGACCTTGATGGAGTGGTCTTCGACAGAACTGATATACATCGTGCCCGCGTCATCCATCAGCAAGCCATCGGCAGGACCGTTGTCGCCGACCTTTTCCACTTTGCCCGACAAGTCCGCAAGCGTCGCCGTTTGCAAGGCTTGTGTTGCGATCCGGTACAAGGTCTTGCCCTTGACCGCTTGCCAGTACAGCGTGTCGCCGTTGGGCGAGAGCGCGACCATCAGACCCTTTTCAACCTGGGTACTGGGTGCGCCATCCAGTGCTCGCCGCGCCTTGCCCGTCTCCAGGTTGACCACCAGGATCGCGCCGCTGGTTCCCGAGTCGGTGATGTACGCAAACTTACCGTCCGGGCTCAGGCGTACATCGTTGAGATAGCTGCCCTGCGGGGCGACATCCAGACCAAACGGATACACCTTGGCGACGGTGTTGCTCGCCAAGTCTATTTTCACCAGCTTGGGTCCGCCCGGTACCACTTGTGCCTGTGCCGGTGCACCGGCGTCGACAACCCAAAGGCTGCCCTTTTTGTCAGCCACCACCGATTGCACACAGACCCAGCGGTCATTGGCGCTCAAGGTGTCTTGTTGGGCGTTGCGCCAGCCGTTCCATCTCGGATCGGGATAGGATCTGAGATTCCCGTCGGGAAGCAACTCAGCCACCGAAACCTCGGAGTCCTCGGTCCATCTCGGAAAGTTGACGAACAGCCGGCCTGTTTCGTTTGCCGTAACGCCAGTCACCTGATGATCGAAGCTGGCAACTTTTTCAAGGCTGTAGGTTTGATCCGCCACGGCGCTTTGCGAGAGGGTCATATTGGCCACTGATGCCGTGATGGCGAAAAGTGCAAAACCTGTTCGAGGGTTCATGGGCGACTCCGAGATAGACTTAGTGGTCAGCAAGTGATGTGTCGAGCATCAGGCTTCATTCTTCGTTCCCTCTGCGGCCTTCCAACCTCCAGGCCTTCACCCATTCGCGGCCAAGGGACCCACGCAGTGTAGTCCCCACAGATTTGCGCGGGGACCACCATCCATCCTCTAGGCCAGGCTCTTGCTCACCACCTCGTACACATCGCTGGACAACGCACCCGACGCCAGGATCCGCTCCAGCTCGCCCTTCATCAACGCCTGGCGCGCATCGTCGTACTTGCGCCAGCGGGTCAACGGCGCCAGCTGGCGCGAGGCGATCTGCGGGTTCAGCGCATTGAGCTCTATCACCAGGTCGGCCAGGAAGCGATACCCCGAGCCGTCCGCCGCATGGAAGTTGACCAGGTTCTGACCGGCGAACGCACCAATCAAGGCACGCACCTTGTTGGGGTTCTTCAGGGTGAAGGCTGGGTGCTGCATCAATGCCTTGACCCGCGCCAGCCCACCGGGCAACGAACTGGCGGCCTGCACGCTGAACCACTGGTCCATGACCAGCGGGTTGTCCTTGAAGTGCTCGGCAAAGCTCTCGAGGGCCGTGGCGCGCTCGGCCTCGAACGGCGAGTTCACCAGCACCGCCAGGGCAGTCAGGCGTTCGGTCATGTTGTCGCAGTGCTCGAACTGTTCCAGGGTCGCCGCCAGCACCTGCTCCTTGCCGCCGAGCATGAGGTACGACAGCGCGATGTTCTGCAGGCTGCGCCGTGCGAAATGCTCGGCGGCGGCGACGTAGGCAGTATTGCGCGACTGCTCGCGGTTGGCCTGGTAGCGCGCCCACAGGGCATCGAAGAGCTGCTCGGCGATCTGCTTGCGGGCGAACTCGCGGGCGGCGTGGATGGCGTCGACGTCGGCCACCTGGCTGATCTCGGTGAGGTAGGCCTCGCCCGGCAGCGAGAGCATCTCGGCGACCATGGCCTGGTCGAGCGATTCGTCGCCCAGCACGCTGCCCAGGGCCTGGACCAGGCGTGGGTCGAGCACCAGCTCGGCACCTTGCTGGTACTGGTTGATCAGATCCTGCAGTACTTGCACGGACAATTGCTGGCCCGCTTCCCAGCGATTGAAGCCATCGCTGTCGTGCTGCATGAGGAACATCAGCTGGTCGCGATCATAGGGAAACGCCAGCTTGACCGGTGCGCTGAAGCCGCGCAGCAGCGAGGGCAGCGGCTTGGCGGCGATGCCCTGGAAGGTGAAGGTCTGCTCGGCCTCGGTGACCGACAGTACGCGGGTAGTCGCCCCACCCGCTGCCTCGCCGGCCAGGCGCAGCGGCAAGTCATTGCCCTGGGCATCGAGCAAGCCCAGCTCGACCGGAATCACGAACGGCAGCTTCTCGACCTTGTCGGGCGTCGGCGGGCAGCTCTGGCGGAAGGTCAGGCTGTAGGCCTGGGCGGCGCTGTCGTAGGACTCGCTGACCTCGAGGCGCGGGGTGCCAGCCTGGCTGTACCAGCGCTTGAACTGGGTCAGGTCGACGCCGTTGGCGTCTTCCATCGCCTTGATGAAGTCATCGCAGGTGACGGCCTGGCCGTCATGGCGCTCGAAGTACAGGTCGCTGCCCTTGCGGAAGCCGTCGGCGCCCAGCAGCGTGCGGACCATGCGCACCACTTCGGAGCCTTTCTCGTACACGGTCAGGGTGTAGAAGTTGGAGATCTCGATGAAGCTGTCCGGGCGCACGGCATGCGCCATGGGACCGGCGTCCTCGGCGAACTGGTGGGTACGCAGGTAGGCGACATCCTCGATGCGCTTGACCGTGCGCGAGTTCATGTCGGCGCTGAACTCGGCGTCGCGGAACACCGTGAAGCCTTCCTTGAGCGACAGCTGGAACCAGTCG
>JAQZAY010000387.1 GCA_029239415.1 Pseudomonas sp.
CTGGTTCTCCAGCACGCGCCTGGAAGGGGACCCGTGGGTGGCCGGCAAGAACGGCGCGCCGGGCTACATCAATCGTCTGCTGGGTTTGCGCAACATCGTAGACAGCGACGAGGAATGGCCTGGCGTGAGCTGGGAAAGCATCGCCGCCAGCAACCCCGACGTGATCGTCGTCGCCCGCATGCAACGTCGACTGTATCCGGCCGACGATGTCGAGAAGAAGCTGGCCTTCCTGCGCAGCGACCCGGTGACCCGTGAACTGGATGCGGTGCGCAACGACCGCATCATCGTCGTCGATGCCCAGTCGCTGAATCCGTCCATGGATGTGGTGCGCGCGGTGGAAGACATCGCGGCGGGCCTCGAGCGTACACGGGCCACCCCTTGATCCAGCGCCTGGCCCGTGAAGATGGCTGGATCTGGCGCTGCCTGCTGGCCGTGCTGGCCCTGGCCACGCTGAGCGTATCGATCGCCCTGGCGGTATCGGTGGGGGAGATGGGGATCGACCTGCGCACCGTCGGCAAGGCACTGCTCAACGGCCTCGGCCTGGGCGACCATGCGGTGCCGCGTATCGTCCAGGGAATCATCTGGGAGTACCGCCTGAGCCGCGCGCTGGTGGCCGCCTGTTGTGGCGCCGGTCTGGCGATCTGTGGCGCAGTGCTGCAGGCGCTGTTGCGCAACGTGCTGGCCGAACCCTATGTGCTGGGCATCTCTGCCGGCGCTTCGACCGGCGCAGTGATGATCATGCTGCTGGGCCTGGGCGGCGGCGTGATCGGTATTTCCCTGGGGGCTTTTCTCGGCGCCGCGCTGGCGTTCGGCCTGGTGCTGCTGCTGGCTGCGGGTGCCCGCAGCGGTCCGGCCCAGGTGATTCTCGCCGGCGTGGCCGGATCGCAGCTGTTCAATGCGCTGACCGCCTACATCGTTTCGACCTCGGCCAATGCCGAGCAGGCCCGCAGCGTGATGTTCTGGCTGCTCGGCAGCCTGGGCGGGGTGCGCTGGCCGGACGTGGGCCTGGCCGCAGCCGTGGTCGGCGCAGGCTTGTTGCTGTGCCTGTACTTCGCTCGCGCCCTGGATGCATTCGTCTTCGGCGAGGACGCCGCCGCCACCCTGGGCGTGCCCGTGGTGGCGGTGCGGCTGGTGTTGTTTGCGACCACCGCGCTGATCACCGCCACCCTGGTCAGTATCGTCGGTGCGGTGGGTTTCGTCGGCCTGGTGGTACCGCACATTGCCCGCTTTCTGGTGGGTCCGAGCCATGTTCGGCTGTTGCTCGCCTCGGTACTGATCGGCGCCAATTTCATGGTGTTGGCGGATATCGTCGCGCGCATCATCGTGCCGGGCCAGGTATTGCCCATCGGCGTGGTCACGGCCTTGGTCGGCGCCCCGGCGTTTGCCTTGATCCTTTACCGCGCGAGGCGTCGAGCATGAGCCTGCAACTGCACCACGTCAGCTGGAAGGCCGGTGGGCTGCTGATTCTCGACGACGTCAGCCTGGCCATCACGCCTGGCAGTCTGGTCGGGCTGATCGGCCCGAACGGCTCGGGCAAGTCGTCGCTGCTGCGCCTGCTGGCCGGGCTGGACCGTCCCAGCCAGGGCCAGGTCAGCCTCGACGATCAGCCCCTGGCCAACCTGGCGCGGCGCACCATCGCCCGGCAAGTGGCGATGGTGGAGCAGCACGCCAGCACCGAGGTGGACATTCGCGTGGAGGAGGTCGTGCGCCTGGGTCGTACGCCCCATCGCTCGCCGTTCGCGCCGTGGCTGCGCGAAGACGATCGGGCCATTGCCCAAGCACTGGCCCAGGTCAACCTGGGCGGCCACGCGCAGCGGCGCTGGCACACCCTGTCCGGTGGCGAGCGGCAGCGGGTGCAGATCGCCCGCGCCCTGGCCCAGCAGCCCAGCGAACTGCTGCTCGACGAGCCGACCAATCACCTCGATATCCAGCATCAACTGGAACTGCTGCACCTGATCCAGGACCTGCCCCTGACCTGCGTTATGGCGATCCACGACCTGAACCTGGCAGCCATGTTCTGTGACGTGCTGGTGGTGCTCAAGGACGGGCGCCTGGTGGCCAGCGGCGCGCCGGCCCAGGTCCTGACCGAGGGCCTGATCGCCGAGGTCTACGGCGTACACGCCGAAGTCAGTCTGGCCGACGGTCGACCGCACGTGCGCTATCGGGTCTGAGCCGCGTCACTGACACATCCCGTGCCCTGTGTTAGCCTTGCGCGTTCGAGGTTCTCTGCCCGGCAGAGCTAAGACGGGAACGCGGTCCAAGCCGCGGCTGCCCCCGCAACTGTAAGTGATGAAGGCTGCGCCTAGGCCACTGCGATCGTTCGCGGGAAGGCGCTGCAGCCTCGGCCCGCAGGGCCGGCATCACGAGCCAGGAGACCTGCCTCGCCGTTCTTTCCTATTCAACCGGGCGGGGTGATCCGGTGACGAATGCCGGCGCCTGCCGTAGCGGCGCTCGTCTCGTGCCCTGCCGCGCAATCAGGGCGACCCGATGAAAACGCTGTCCAAACTACCCGTCACCATCGTCACCGGCTTCCTCGGCTCGGGCAAGACCACCTTGCTGCGGCACATGCTCGACAACGCCCAGGGTCGGCGCATTGCCGTGATCGTCAACGAATTCGGCGAGCTGGGCATCGACGGCGAAATTCTCAAGCAGTGCACCATCGGCTGCAGCGAAGAAGAGGCCAACGGCCGCGTCTACGAGCTGGCCAACGGCTGCCTGTGCTGCACGGTTCAGGAAGAGTTCTTTCCGGTCATGCGCGAGCTGGTCGCCCGCCGCGCCGACCTCGACCACATTCTCATCGAAACCAGCGGGCTGGCCTTGCCCAAGCCGCTGGTCCAGGCCTTCCAGTGGCCGGAAATCCGCAGTGCCTGCACGGTCGATGCGGTCATCACCGTGGTCGACAGCCCGGCAGTGGCGGCCGGGACCTTTGCCGCATTCCCCGACCAGGTCGACGCCCAGCGCAAGCTCGATCCCAACCTGGACCACGAGTCGCCGCTGCACGAGCTGTTCGCCGACCAGTTGGCCAGCGCCGACCTGGTGATCCTCAACAAGGCCGACCTGATCGATGCCCAAGCCCTGGCCGCCGTGCGCGCCGAGGTGGCCGAAGAACTTCCGGCAGCGGTCAAGGTGGTCGAAGCCAGCAGCGGTCGCTTGCCCCTGGCGGTGCTGCTGGGCCTGGGCGCCGAGTCGGAGCAGCACATCGACGCACGCAAGACCCATCATGACCATCACGAGGGTGACGACCACGACGATCACGACCACGATGCCTTCGACTCGATCTCCATCGAGCTGCCCCAGGCCGAGGAGGCCAAACTGCTGCAGGCGCTCAACGCCGCCGTGGTTCAACACGGCATCCTGCGGGTCAAGGGTTTCGCGGCGATTCCGGGCAAACCGATGCGTCTGCTGATCCAGGGCGTGGGCACGCGTTTCGACAAGCACTTCGATCGCCCCTGGGCCGCTGACGAAGCACGCAGCACGCGCCTGGTGCTGATCGGCCAGGACCTCGACGCGCAGTCGCTGCAAGCGCAACTGCGCGCGGCCCTGGAAGCCTGACCCATGCACCTGCTGAGAACCCAGCCGGGCGGCTTCGTGCCGGACGACAGCATCGCCGACCT
>JAQZAY010000388.1 GCA_029239415.1 Pseudomonas sp.
GGTTCGTCAAGGTCGGCGATGTGATCGGCGAGGACCAGGTGGTGGCCGACGTCATGACCGACAAGGCCACCGTGGAGATCCCGTCGCCCGTGGCGGGCAAGGTCCTGGCCCTGGGCGGCACGCCGGGGGAAGTCATGGCGGTCGGCAGCGAGTTGATTCGCATCGAGATCGAAGGCGTGGGCAATGCGACGGACACGCCTCGCGCGCAAGCGGCTGCCCCCGCAACGCCTGCGCTCGCCGAACCCCTGTCCGCTGCTTCCACACCTGCTCCTGCCCAGCCAGCTGCCGCTGCGCCTGCGCCGATCCATGAGGTGCCTGACGCCAAACCTGTCGTGAGACGGGACCTGGCTGGCGAAAAACCGCTCGCCTCGCCTGCCGTGCGCAAACGTGCCCTGGATGCCGGGATCGAGCTGCGTTACGTGCACGGCAGCGGGCCTGCCGGACGCATCCTGCACGAAGACCTCGACGGCTTCCTGCAACGCCCCGCCACGCTGGCGCCCGGGCACGCCGGCCCGGCGCCGCGCACCGACAGCCGCCAGATCCCGGTGATTGGGCTGCGGCGCAAGATCGCCGAGCGCATGCAGGACGCCAAGCGCCGGGTCGCGCACTTCAGCTACGTCGAGGAGGTCGACGTGACGGCCCTGGAGGCGCTGCGCAAACAGCTCAACGACACCTGGGGCGAACGCCGCGGCAAGCTGACCCTGCTGCCGTTGCTGGTGCGCGCGCTGGTCGTGGCGCTGCGCGACTTTCCGCAGATCAACGCCACCTACGACGACCAGGCCCAGGTGATCACCCAGCACGGCGCCGTGCACGTGGGTATCGCCACCCAGGGCGACAATGGCCTGATGGTGCCCGTGCTGCGCCATGCCGAAGCCGGCGGACTGTGGGACAACGCGGCCGAGATCGTCCGCCTGGCCCAGGTTGCGCGTCAGGGCAAGGCCAGCCGTGAAATGCTGTCCGGTTCCACCATCACCCTGACCAGCCTTGGCGCCCTGGGCGGTATCGCCAGCACGCCGGTGATCAACGTCCCGGAGGTGGCCATCGTCGGCGTCAACCGCATGGTCCAGCGACCGGTGGTGATCGACGGGCAGATCGTGGTCCGCACCCTGATGAACCTGTCCAGCTCCTTCGACCACCGCGTGGTCGACGGCATGGACGCCGCCCGCTTCATCCAGGCCGTGCGTGGCCTGCTCGAGCAACCTGCCTGCCTGTTCGTGGAGTGACCGATGCCTGACATGCTCGATACCCAACTGCTGATCCTCGGCGGTGGCCCCGGTGGCTACGTGGCGGCGATTCGCGCCGCGCAGCTCGGCATCGCCACCGTCCTGGTCGAGGGCAGCGCGCTGGGCGGTACCTGCCTGAACGTAGGCTGCATCCCGTCCAAGGCCCTGATCCATGTGGCCGAACAGTTTCACCAGGCCTGCCGGCACGCCGAGCGGGCCGAGCTGGGCATCAGCGTGTCCGCGCCACACTTGGACATCACCCGCAGCGTGGCGTGGAAGGACGGCATCGTCGATCGTCTGACCACGGGCGTGGCGGCGTTGCTGAAAAAGCACGGTGTCACCGTGATCCATGGATGGGCGCGACTGCTCGACGGCAAACAGGTCGAGGTCGACGGCCGACGCATTCGCTGCGAGCACCTGCTTCTCGCCACCGGCTCCAGCAGCGTCGAACTGCCGATGCTGCCCCTGGGCGGCGCCGTCGTGTCCTCCACCGAAGCCCTGGCGCCACAGACCTTGCCGCGCCACCTGATCGTGGTCGGGGCCGGGTACATCGGTTTGGAACTGGGCATCGCCTACCGCAAGCTCGGGGTCGCGGTCAGCGTGGTCGAGTCACGTGCGCAGGTCTTGCCAGCCTACGATGCCGAGCTTGCTCAACCGGTGGCCGAGGCCGCTCGGCAATTAGGCATCGCTCTGTACCTGGGACATACCGTAGAGGGGCATGATCCCGAACAGAATCGTCTGCAGGTGCGTGATCCTGAGGGTCGACTGCTCGAACTGGAAGGCGATCGCATCCTGGTGGCCGTCGGGCGCAAGCCCCGGACCCAGGGGTTCGGCCTCGAAGGGCTGGGCCTGGCCATGCACGGCACGGCGATTGCCGTGGACGAGCGCTGCCAGACCAGCATGCGCAACGTCTGGGCGATCGGTGACGTGACCGGTGAACCGATGCTGGCGCACCGGGCCATGGCCCAGGGCGAACGGGTCGCCGAGTCGATCGCCGGCCAGCGACGGCGTTTCGACCCACGCGCCATCCCGGCCGTGTGTTTCACCGACCCGGAAGTGGTGGTGGCCGGCCTGACCCCGGACCAGGCGCATGAACAGGGCATGGACTGCCTGACGGCCCAGTTCCCGTTCGCCGCCAATGGTCGGGCGATGACCCTGGAATCCAAGCGTGGCTTCGTGCGGGTGGTGGCGCGACGGGACAATCACCTGATCCTGGGCTGGCAGGCGGTAGGGGTGGGGGTTTCCGAGCTGTCGACGGCGTTCGCGCAGTCCCTGGAGATGGGCGCACGGCTGGAGGACGTGGCAGGCACGATCCATGCGCATCCGACGTTGGGGGAAGCGGTGCAGGAGGCAGCCTTGAGGGCGTTGGGGCATGCGTTGCATGTGTGACGTGGCAAGTGGCAAGTGACAAGTGACAAGTGACAAGTGACAAGTGACAAGTGACAAGTGACAAGTGACAAGTGACAAGTGGCGTTGGATAAGGCGAGTCTGGAAAGTTTCGGGTTGTGTATCGACTTTGCGATTTTGGGGCCGCTTTGCGGCCCACGCGGCGGGCGTAGGAACGGCCCCAGCCGGGGCGCCGGACCGGCCGCGATTGGGCCTGCAAGGCCCACAAAATCAGCCATGCTTTTCCTGCATTTTGCCTATCAGGATCAGACACGCTCCAGCGTGCACCTCACCCCTCTCCCGGCTGCGCCTCGAACCACTCCGCATAAGGCGTCTGCGCCACCTTGCGCCGATTGAAATCCGGTGCGCCATCGTCCCACCACACCGGCCCGCGCTCTCCCAACGCCACCTTGGCAGTGTCCACGCGTGCCCGGGCCTGGCGCAAACGTTCAGCGTCATCCAGCTGCTTGGCCTGCTTGACCTCACGCCGCGCCGTCATCAACTCGCTGACCAGCGCCTGCCGTTGCGCCTCCGGCAGATCAGGGTTGGTGCAGCGCCATAACTGTTGCTTGACCACGAAGTAGCGGCCGTCGGGGGTACGCGGATGCCGCTGGCCCACAGGTTGTTTCTGCTCACTCGTCTTTTGGCGCGGGTTCATCCTGCCTGGCCTCATCACTCAGTTGCACGGCCAGACGCGCGGCCTCGACATCGTCTTCGAGGTGATACACCTTGCCGTCGTCGTCGGTCACGGCGAACAGCTCGGTTAGGTGGGGTCGTCGCAGATGCGCCGGGATGTGCTCGCCAGTCAGCTTGGTGACAGAAATGGCCATAGCGGTGCCTCAGTGCGAAGAGTGTGTTCTTCGGACCGGGAGGGAAGGCAAGCGTGCGATTGGATCGACAACGAACATGCGAGGGCATGCAGAACGCAGGAGGGTGTGATGTCGAGCGTTCAGGCCATGGCGTCCCCGGCAGGAATCGAACCTGCACCGACCCCTTAGGAGGG
>JAQZAY010000389.1 GCA_029239415.1 Pseudomonas sp.
GGTAGTGTGGGGTTTCCCCATGTGAGAGTAGGTCATCGCCAAGATTCATTTCGCAAAACCCCTATCTGCGCATGCAGGTAGGGGTTTTGTCTTTGCGCGTGTAGAAAAAATGCACGCTGTCCCCATGGTAAGGTTTCTCTTTCGCCCGTCTGCTTCACCAGGATGACCCGATGCCCACCACCGTCCGCCCGCAACCTGGCTTCATGATCGTCCACGGCAACCGGCTGGACGACTTGCGCAGCCTGGTCGTCAGCTGGATGCGCCGGATGCCGCTCGCTCCCCTGGAAAACGAAATTGCCCTGGTGCAAAGCAACGGCATCGCCCAGTGGCTGAAGCTGGCCCTGGCCGAAGACCCCTTGGACGACGACCAGGGCGGCTGTGGCATCGCTGCCGCCATCGATGTTCAACTGCCGGGCAGCTTCATCTGGCAGTTGTACCGCAAGGTCATGGGTCGCGAAGAGATCCCGGAGGTGTCGCTGCTCGACAAGGGACCGCTCACCTGGCGGCTCATGCGCCTGTTGCCCGCCTTGATCGAGCGCCCGCATTTCGAGCCGCTGCGGCGTTTCCTGACCGACGACGATGACCTGCGCAAGCGTTATCAACTGGCCGAACGGCTGGCCGACCTGTTCGACCAGTACCAGGTCTACCGGGCCGACTGGCTCGACGATTGGTCTCAAGGCAAACACGTTCTGCACTCCGCACGTGACGAGCGCAAACCGCTGCCGCCGGGTAATTGCTGGCAAGCCGAACTGTGGAAGGCGCTGCTCGACGATGTGGGCGAGCAGGGCATGGCGCAGAGCCGTGCCGGGGTGCATCTGCGGTTCATGCGGCGCATGGAGGCTCTGGAGGCCCCCCCCAAGGGGTTGCCGTCACGGGTCATCGTGTTCGGCATCTCTTCCTTGCCCGCCCAGGTACTCGAAGCGCTCGCGGCGCTCTCGCGGTTCAGCCAGGTGCTGCTGTGCGTGCACAATCCCTGCCGCCACCACTGGGCCGACATCGTCGCCGACAAGGACCTGCTACGGCATCACTACAAACGCCAACAGCGCAAGCAGGGCATGCCCCAGGATCTCGACCCCGAGGCCATGCACCAGCATGCGCATCCTTTGCTCGCGGCCTGGGGCAAGCAAGGGCGCGACTACATCAGCCTGCTCGACAGCCACGATGATCCCAGCGTCTATCAGGGCATCTTCAGCGAAGGTCGCATCGATCTGTTCAGCGAGGCAGGCACCCAGACGTTGTTGAATCAATTGCAGGACGACATCCTCGAACTGCGCCCCCTGACGGAGACCCGGGACCTCTGGCCAGCCGTCGACCCGCGCACGGATGCCTCCATCCGCTTTCACGTGGCCCACAGCCCCCAGCGCGAAGTGGAGATCCTGCATGATCAACTGCTGGATGCCTTCAGTCACGACCCCACACTGCGCCCGCGCGACATCATCGTCATGCTGCCGGACATCAACACCTACGCGCCCCACGTACGCGCAGTCTTCGGCCAGATCGACCGTACGGATCCGCGCTACATCCCCTTCACCCTGACCGACCAGGGCCAGCGCGGCCGCGACCCGTTGCTGATCGCCCTCGAACACCTGCTCAAGCTGCCCGACAGCCGCTTTGCGGTCAGCGAAGTGCTGGACCTGCTGGACGTACCGGCGCTGCGCGCGCGTTTCGGTATCCAGGAGGGCGACCTGCCCACCTTGCATCGCTGGATCGAAGGCGCCGGCATCCGCTGGGGGCTGGACGCCCCGCAGCGCGCCTCGCTCGGTCTGCCGGAAGGGTTGGAGCAGAACAGTTGGCGTTTCGGCCTGCGGCGCATGTTGCTGGGTTACGCGGTAGGCAATGGCGAAGGCTGGGACGACATCGAGCCGTTCGATGAAATCGGTGGGCTCGACGCCACCCTGATCGGCCCGCTGGTGGCCTTGCTCGACGCGTTGGATGTCGCCTTGTACAGCCTCTCTCAACCTGCCACCGCCACCGAGTGGGGCGAGCGCTTGAACGCCTTGCTGCAGGTGTTCTTCCTGGCCCAGGACGAACACGACGATTACCTGCTGGTGCAGTTGCAGACCCTGCGCGAAACCTGGCTGCAGACCTGCGAATCGGTCGGCCTGCAGGATGAGCTGCCCTTGACCGTCGTGCGCGAAGCCTGGTTGGCCGGGCTCGACGACGGCAAGCTGTCGCAGCGGTTCCTGGCCGGCTCGGTGAATTTCTGCACGCTCATGCCCATGCGCGCGATTCCGTTCCGTATCGTCTGCCTGTTGGGCATGAACGATGGCGATTACCCACGTGCACAACCGCCGCTGGATTTCGACCTGATGGCCTCGGACTACCGACCCGGTGACCGTTCGCGCCGCGAGGACGATCGCTACCTGCTGCTCGAAGCCTTGCTCTCGGCTCAGGAGCGCTTGTACGTCAGTTGGGTCGGGCGCAGCATCCGCGACAACAGCGAGCGGCCGTCCTCGGTATTGATCGGCCAGCTGCGTGACCACCTGGCCAGCGGCTGGCGACTGGCATCGTCCGCGCCGGACGCGCTCGAGGACAGCGGCACCCAACTGGTCGAGGCGTTGACCCAGGAACATCCGTTGCAGCCGTTCAGTCGGCGCTACTACCAGAAGGACGGCGCGCTGTTCAGCTTCGCCCAGGAATGGCACGCGCTGCATCAGGCCGAGACCGTCGCCTTGCCCAGGACGGACGCACTCGAGGCCCACGTCAGCGACGAACCCTTGAGCCTGGCGCAACTGCAGGATTTCCTGCGCCACCCGGTCCGGCACTTCTTCAGTCAACGGCTGAAGGTGTTCTTCGAGACCTTCGAGGATCCCATCGCCGACGAGGAACCCTTCACCCTGGACGGTCTGCAACGCTATGTGCTCAGCGAAACC
This sequence comes from Pseudomonas sp., assembly GCA_029239415.1. Next base: position 2,874 of record JAQZAY010000389.1, read on the forward strand.
CTCCTGAACGCGGCGCTGGTCGAGCCGGCGCGCGCCGAGCAGGTCCTCGAGCGCGGTGCCAAGCGGCTGCAAGCCAGCGGTCTGCTGCCCCTGGCCGGTTTCGGCGAATGCCTGCAAGCCGAACTGGTCGAGCCGCTGCCGGGTATCCTGCACCGCTACCGGCAGTTGCTGCAGCGTTGGCCCGACGACCTCCAGCAGGCCTTGCCGCTGCGCTTCGCCCACGCCGGGCTGCGTCTCGAGGGCTGGCTGGGACGTGCCTACCAAGCCATGGACGGCAGCCTGCTGAGCATCAGCACGGTGCCCAACACCTTGCAGGCGGGCAAGGCCAGCCTGAAATGGCACCGTCTCATCGCCACCTGGACGCTCCACCTGGCCGCAGCGGCCTCGGGGCTGCGGCTGCACAGCGCCGTGGTGGCCGCCGATGTCACCTTGCTGCTGGCGCCCTTGCCGGTCGACGAAGCGCGCGAGCGGCTCGGCGAACTGTTGCTGGCGCGCCAGGCTGGCATGAGCGCGCCGCTGCCGGTCGCGGCCAAGACCGCCTTCGCCTGGCTGTCCCAGGGCGACCCGGACAAGGCCTGGGCGGCGGCCGCCAAGGCGTACGAAGGCGATGGTCAGAACAGTGCGGGCGAGCGCGCCGAGCACCTGGCGCTGTCACGGCAGTTCCCGGATTTTGCCGCGCTGGCTGAGGACGAGACCTTCACCGGCTGGTGCGAAACCTTGTAC
>JAQZAY010000390.1 GCA_029239415.1 Pseudomonas sp.
GGCCGCGGTCAGCGCCGCCCAGGCCGAGACGGCCTTCGCCAGCCACGAGGTGGCCCGCTACAGCCGCCTGGCCGAGCAGGGCGCCGGTACCGTGCAGAACGCCCAGCAGGCGCGCAGCCGCGTGGACCAGGCCAAGGCGCGCCTGGCGAACACCCAGGCGGCGTTGCTGGCGGCGCGCAAGCAGGTCGATATCCTCGATGCCCAGGTCGCCAGCGCCGACGGCCAGCTCAAGCGCGCCGAGGCCGGGGTGGAGCGGGCCAACCTGGACCTGTCCTACACGCGCATCGTGGCGCCCGTCGACGGCATGGTCGGCGAGCGAGCGCTGCGCCTCGGTGCCTACGTCAATCCAGGCGCACGCCTGCTCTCGGTGGTGCCGCTGAACCAGGCCTACGTGGTCGGCAACTTCCAGGAAACCCAGCTGACCCATGTGCAGCCGGGCCAGCCGGTGAGCATCAGCGTCGACACCTTCTCGGGCGAGACCCTGCACGGCCATGTCGAAAGCATCGCTCCGGCCACCGGCGTGACCTTTGCCGCGGTCAAGCCGGACAACGCCACCGGCAACTTCACCAAGGTGGTGCAGCGCATCCCGGTGAAGATCGTCTTCGATGCCGACCAGCCACTGCGTGATCGCCTGCGCGTCGGCATGTCGGTCGAGGCGGTCATCGACACCCAGGGCGACACGTTGTCCGGCACGGAGGTAAGCGCCCGATGAGTCCTGTATCACGCCTGGTCCCCCTGTTGCTTGCCCTGGGCATGGCCGGCTGTACCCTGGGCCCGGACTTCAAGCGTCCCGATACCCAGGCACCTGGCGAATGGGCCGCGCTGCAAGGCCAGGCTGCGCCTAGCCAACCTGCCGCCGAGCCCCTGGAGACGCGCTGGTGGGAAAACTTCCACGATGCTCGTCTCAGCGCCCTGATCGACCGGGTCGCCGCACGCAACCTCGACCTGCAGATCGCCAGCGCGCGCCTGCTGCAAAGCCGCGCCCTGCGCAGCAGCATCGCCGCCGACCAAACCCCGTCGGTGGGCGTGGATGCCGGCTACGACCGCGCCCGCAACAGTGCCGAAGGCTTGAGCGACCCCTCGGGCAACAGCGGCAAGTCGGCCTTCAACCTCTGGCAAGGCGACCTCACCGCCAGCTGGGAACTCGACCTCTGGGGCCGTGTACGGCGCCAGGTCGAGGCCGCCGACGCCTCGGTGCAAGTGGCCGAGGATGACCGGCGCGGGGTGCTCCTGGCGCTGCTCTCCGAGACCGCTGGCGACTACATCCAGCTGCGTGCGGTGCAGCGCACCTTGCAGGTGACCCACGACAACCTGGAGGTGGCAAGGCACGGTCTGAAGCTCTCGCAACAGCGCCAGGACGAAGGCGTCGCCACCCGCCTGGACGTGGCCCAGGCCAGCGCCCAGGTGGCCTCGATCGAAGCGCGCCTGCCGACCCTCGAGGCGCGCCAGGCCGATCTGGTCAACGCCCTGAGCCTGCTCGCCGCAGAACCACCGCGCAGCCTGCAGGCCGAGCTGTTGCAACCTGGAGAACTGCCCGCGCCGCAACAACGCTTCGCGATCGGCGTGCCGTCGGAGCTGGCCGAGCGCCGCCCCGACATTCGCCAGGCCGAAGCCCGGCTGCATGCGGCCACGGCGAACATCGGCGTGGCCAAGGCCGACTTCTATCCAAGCATCCGCTTGTCGGGCAATGTCGGTTTCCAGGCCTTGCAGCTCAGTGACTTCGGCGGCTGGGATTCGCGCCGGTTCGGCATCGGCCCGCAGCTGAGCCTGCCGGTCTTCGAAGGCGGGCGGCTCAAAGGCATGCTCGAGCTGCGCGAGGCCCAGCAGCAGGAAGCCGCGTTGCACTACCAGCAGGTGGTGTTGCACGCCTGGCACGAGATCGACGACGTACTGCGCCTGTACAACGCCAGCCAGCTGCGTCGCGATCGCCTGGCCGAAGCCGTGCGGCAGAACCGCATCGCCCTGGAAACCGCCCAGCGCCAGTACGTCGAAGGCGCGGTGGATTTCCTCAACGTGCTGAGCGTGCAAAGCGCACTGCTGGCCAGCGAAGAACAGTGGATCGACAGCTCCGCGGCCGTATCGCAGGCGCTGGTCGGGTTGTACAAGGCACTCGGTGGGGGCTGGCAGGCGTTCGAGGCCTGAGTGTCGGGCATGGATCAGGAGAGATGCTTCGCCAGGTCCAGCCCCTTCGCTGGCTTGCCAGCGAAGGGGCTGGACCTGGCGCCGCGAAAACCTGACCTTGGCTAAAGCGGCCGCAACAACCCGAAACGCTTCTTCAGCACCCTGTCCAGCAACCGCTGCGGCAGCAGCCGGACCAGCAAGGGCAGCGCGGTACTGCCGTTACCCAACCGCACCAGCCCCGGCACCGGCACCTTGCGCGTCGCGGCCAGCACTCCCTGGGCAAGCACCGCGGCCGGCGTGGGGCGGTCCTGCGACGCTCGTGCCCGCGCCTTGACGTGCTCGCGCAGCGGCCACCACGGCGACTCCGCCGCCAGCACCTCATCGGCCTGGCGCTGGGCATTGCTGGCGAACTGCGAGGCGATCGCTCCCGGCTGCACTTCCATCACGCTGATCGAGAACGGCGCCAGTTCAAGGCGCAAGGTATCGCTCAGTGCATGCACAGCGGCCTTCGACGCGCAGTAGGCCCCGGCGAAGGGCGTCACCAGCACTCCCGAGACACTGCCGATGTTCACCACCAGCCCACGCGAGCGCCGCAGCAGCGGGAACAGCGCGCGGGTCACGCCGACCACGGCGAAGACATTGGTCTCGAATTGCTGGCGCATGGCCTCGACGCCGCCATCGAGCACGGGTCCCATGGCGCCGTAGCCTGCGTTGTTGACGAGAATGTCGAGGCCGCCATGGCGCTCGTGCAGTTCCTCGGCCAGCGATTGCAGGGCGATGGCATCGTTCACGTCCAGCGGCCGGGCGTTGAAGCCGGCCGCCGCCAGGATCTCGACATCGGCAGGCTTGCGCGCAGTCGCCCAGACCTCATGGCCTGCATCGCGGAAGGCATCGGCAAGCGCGCGGCCGATGCCGCTGGAACAACCGGTGATAAGGACGGTGGGCATGCGGGATCTCGCGATAGGTGGTGATCAGTTGGCGAAACTGCCTTGCAGGTGCTCGGCACGGAATTCCAGTGACTGGGGGCGGTAGCCAGAGCGCAGCGGCGGCAGTGGCAGGCACTCGCTCCATTCGGCATCGGGCTGCAGTTCCCCGGGCCCGCGGTAGCGGGGGGCGCTGTAGGTGTTCTCGGCAAGGTTGACCGTGTCGCCCGGCGCGTAGGCCGCGACCCGCCAGCGCAGGTCTTGCAGCGGGACGTCGTTGGCGTTTTTCATGCGCACCTGCAGGGCGCGGTCGGCGGGGCACTGGTCGGGAGCGTAGGCCAGGCGCAGGTCGAGGCGCGCCAGCTGCCCGGCCTCGCGGTTGTCCTGCCAGACCACCCACAGCGCCACCAGGCCAAGACCGAGCACGGCCGACAGGGAAATGGGCAGGGCCTTGGCGGGATAACGCAGGAGCAGCACCAGCCAGGTGAGGATGAGCAGGGCACCGATGAGCATGAAGACAGACCTTGTTGGCGCGGG
>JAQZAY010000391.1 GCA_029239415.1 Pseudomonas sp.
GACCCGGACATGCGCGACGAGCTGCACGTGACCGTCGTGGCCACCGGCCTGGGCGCGCGCATCGAGAAGCCGGTCAAGGTGATCGACAACACGCTGCAGAGCGCTGCCGCCGCGTACGAGGCCTCGGCCCCGGCACCTTCGCGTCACGAACAGCCTTCGGTCAACTATCGCGACCTGGAACGTCCGACGGTAATGCGCAACCAGGCCCATGCGGGAGCGGCGGCCGCTGCCAAGCTCAACCCACAGGACGACCTGGATTACCTGGACATCCCGGCTTTCCTGCGTCGCCAGGCCGATTAATGAAATTTATCAGGGGTATAAAGGTGATTGGTGTTCAGCAAAGACCGGGTCTGTTATCATCCCCAGTCTTTGTTGATACCAGTTCGCAAATTGCGCTGAAGCGGCCAATGCCATGATTAAACAACGCACCCTGAAGAATACCATCCGTGCCACAGGCGTCGGCCTGCACTCCGGTGAAAAGGTCTACCTGACCCTCAAGCCTGCTCCTGTGGATTCCGGCATCGTCTTCCGCCGCGCCGACCTCGATCCAGTGGTCGAGATTCCGGCCCGTGCGGCAAACGTTGGCGAAACCACCATGTCGACGACGCTGGTCAATGGCGACGTCAAGGTCGACACGGTAGAGCACCTGCTTTCGGCCATGGCTGGCCTGGGCATCGATAACGCCTACGTCGAGCTCTCCGCGTCCGAAGTTCCTATCATGGACGGTAGTGCAGGGCCTTTTGTATTCCTGATTCAGTCTGCCGGCCTGGAAGAACAGGACGCAGCCAAGAAGTTCATCCGCATCCTGCGCGAAGTGACGGTGGAAGACGGCGACAAGCGCGCCACCTTCATGCCTTTCGACGGGTTCAAGGTGAGCTTCGAGATCGACTTCGATCACCCGGCTTTCCGTAACCGGACCCAGAGCGCCAGCGTCGACTTTTCCAGCACGTCCTTCGTCAAGGAAGTCAGTCGCGCCCGTACGTTCGGCTTCATGAGCGACATCGAGTACCTGCGCAAGCACAACCTCGCGCTTGGCGGCAGTGTCGAGAACGCCATCGTGGTCGACACCGATGGTGTATTGAACGAAGACGGCCTTCGCTACGAAGACGAATTCGTCAAGCACAAGATCCTCGACGCCATTGGCGACCTGTATCTGCTCGGCAACAGCCTGATCGGCGAGTTCAAGGGCTACAAGTCCGGACATGCGCTGAACAACCAGCTGCTGCGCAAGCTGATCGCCGAAACCGATGCCTGGGAAGTGGTCACCTTCGAAGATGCCAGCACGGCACCGATCTCTTACATGCGTCCCGTCGCGGCAGTGTAAGTTCGAACACTCTCTAGTTCTTCAAGGCCACCTCCGGGTGGCCTTTTTTATTCCCCGGGCATGCCCCGGCCGGCCCCAGGGGCGTGCCGGGCGAGACGTTCGAGGGCGGCGCGCAGCTTGGGGTCACTGATGCCTTCGGCGATCGACTGCAGGCTTTGCGCAGCATTGCCAGACAGCGCCGGCCCCGGTCCGGCCGGGCGTTCGTGGAATGTCGGCGGCTGCACCTTGAAGGAAATCCGCTGCAGGCCGTAGAAGGCATCCATGACCTGCAACTGGCGTTGCAGGCGCTTTTGCTGGTAGCGCAGGCGCGTGGCCCAGTGCCCGTTGGTCACCACCAGCAGCAAGACACCTTCGCGCCACGCCGCCACATGACAGTGCTCACGGGCTGCTGGCTGCAGCTGGCTCTCGACCAGGCGCTGCAACTGCGACAGGCGTTGCGCCTGATTAAGCAGAGCCTTGAGCGGTCGCGCCTGGCGCAGCAGGGCGGCTGGAGGACGGGCGGGCGAGGACAGGTACGCCATGGTCAATGACACCAGAGGTTGCAGAGCTGGCCATCTTAACAGATCGCCAATGGCTGGCTCCGCTTGCAGGACCCACGGCCTGCGTGTTTTGGCGGCCCTTGAACTTGTACGAAACGCCCTTATCTAAGGAAAGCCCCGTCAAAGCGCTGTGCCAGCATGAAGGAAATCCACCACTTTCTTCACCATCGTTTCCGGGTAGAATGCTCGTTCGCATGCGGCCCTAGGGCTGCACGGGCGACTCACGGGGCCGCCCTCCATCCCTATGTGTGGAAGATCCTGCCAATATGTTTGCGCCTTTGTTAAAAAAACTTTTTGGAAGCAAGAACGAGCGTGAAGTCAAGCGCATGCTCAAGACGGTGAGCATCGTCAATGCCTTCGAAGAGCAGATGTTGGCCCTCTCCGACGAGCAGCTGCGTGCCAAGACCGCAGCGCTCAAAGAGCGCCTGGCCAAAGGCGAAACCCTCGACCAGCTCATGCCCGAGGCCTTTGCCGTCTGCCGCGAAGCGGGCAAGCGGGTCATGGGCATGCGTCACTTCGACGTGCAGCTGATTGGCGGCATGACCTTGCACGAGGGCATGATCGCGGAAATGCGTACCGGCGAAGGCAAGACCCTGGTCGCGACCCTGGCGGTGTACCTCAATGCCTTGTCCGGCAAGGGCGTGCATGTGGTCACGGTCAACGACTACCTGGCCCGGCGTGACGCCAACTGGATGCGTCCGCTGTACGAATTCCTTGGCCTGACCGTGGGCGTGGTCACACCCTTCCAGCCGCCCGAGGAAAAACGTGCCGCCTACGCCGCGGACATCACCTACGGCACCAACAACGAATTCGGTTTCGACTACCTGCGCGACAACATGGCGTTCAGCGTGGAAGAGAAGTTCCAGCGCGAACTCAACTTCGCCGTGATCGACGAAGTCGACTCGATCCTCATCGACGAGGCCCGCACCCCGCTGATCATCTCCGGCCAGGCCGAGGACAGCTCCAAGCTGTACATCGAGATCAACCGCCTGATCCCGCGCCTGGTGCAGCACATCGAGGAAGTCGAGGGCGTGGTCACCCAGGAAGGCCACTACAAGATCGACGAGAAGAGCCGCCAGGTCGAGCTCAACGAGGCCGGTCACCAGTTCATCGAGGAAATGCTCGCCCAGTCGGGCATGCTCGCCGAGGGCGAGAGCCTCTATTCGGCGCACAACCTGGGCCTGCTGACCCATGTCTATGCCGGCCTGCGTGCGCACAAGCTGTTCAACCGCAACGTCGAGTACATCGTCCAGGACGGCCAGGTCCTGCTGATCGACGAGCACACCGGCCGTACCATGCCCGGCCGCCGCCTTTCCGAGGGCCTGCACCAGGCCATCGAGGCGAAGGAAAACCTGAATATCCAGGCCGAGAGCCAGACCCTGGCCTCGACCACCTTCCAGAACTACTTCCGCCTCTACAACAAGCTGTCCGGCATGACCGGTACCGCCGACACCGAGGCCTTCGAGTTCGCCCAGATCTACCAGCTCAACGTGATGGTCATCCCGCCGAACAAGCCGTTGGCGCGCAAGGACTTCAACGACCTGGTGTACCTGACCGCCGACGAGAAGTATGCGGCGATCATCGCCGACATCAAGGAGAGCATGGCGCTGGAGCGTCCTGTCCTGGTCGGTACCGCGACCATCGAGACCTCCGAGCACATGTCCAGCCTGCTCACCCAGGAAGGCATCGC
>JAQZAY010000392.1 GCA_029239415.1 Pseudomonas sp.
CGATCTCGACCAGGCAGCCCTTCGTCAGACCGGCCGCGAGCTGCGTGCCCGCCACTGGCAGTTGCAAGCGCAGGCCGGCATCGAATTGCTGCCGGTGGGGGACTTCGCCTGGTATGACCAGATGCTGGCCCACTCGGCTGCCTTCGGCGTGGTGCCCAGCCGTTTCGCCGATGCCCTGGGCGCCGATGGCAGGCCCACGCTCGACACGTTGTTCGCCATGGCGCGTGGTGCCGGAAGCTGTTGCGGCGGTGCAGCGGGCGAGACCCAGCATGCTTTGGAGCTGACCAAGTGGTTCGATACCAACTACCACTACCTGGTGCCTGAATTCAGTGCCGACCAGCGCTTCGTGCTCAGTTGGGAGCAGCTGTTCGAAGAGGTCGACGAGGCCGTCGCGCTTGGTCACAAGGTCAAGCCCGTGCTGATCGGGCCGCTCACGTACCTGTGGCTGGGCAAGGCCAAGGGCTCGGCCTTCGACAAGCTCGACCTGCTCGAACGCCTGTTGCCGGTGTACGGTGAGATCCTTTCGCGCCTGGCCCGGCAGGGGGTGGAGTGGGTGCAGATCGACGAACCGATCCTGGGCCTGGATTTGCCCCAGGACTGGAAGAATGCGTTCGAGCGCGCCTACCACATTCTCCAATACTCACCGCTGAAGAAGCTGCTGGCGACCTACTTCGCCAGCCTGGACGACAACCTCGGCCTGGCTGCGGGCCTGCCGGTAGATGGCCTGCACGTCGACCTGGTGCGCGCGCCCGAGCAACTGCCGGCGGTGCTCGATCGCCTGCCCACCTACAAGGTCCTCTCGGTCGGGGTGGTCAACGGCCGCAACGTCTGGCGCTGCGACCTGGAGGTGGCGCTTGCGCACCTGCAGCAGGCCCGCGAGCGTTTCGGCGCCAATCTGTGGGTGGCCAGTTCCTGCTCGTTGCTGCACAGCCCGGTCGATGTGCGCCGCGAGGATCGGCTCGATGCCGAACTCAAGAGCTGGCTGGCCTTCGCCGTGCAGAAGTGCGAGGAGATCGCCGTGCTCGTGCAGGCCCTGAATACGCCCGAAGCACTCCAGGTAAAGCAGGCGCTTGCTCAGAGCCAGGCGGTAAGGGTCAGTCGCGAGCACTCACCGCGCATTCACAAGCCGGCCGTGCAAGCGCGTCTCGCAGCGGTGACGCCTGCCGATACGCAACGTTCGTCGGCCTTCGCCACGCGCATCGACGTACAGCGGGCGCACCTGCGCTTGCCGGCGTTTCCTACCACTACCATCGGTTCCTTTCCGCAAACCGCATCGATTCGTCTGGCCCGCCAGGCGTACAAGTCCGGCAAGCTCTCGGCCAACGACTACACCGACGCGATGCACGTCGAAATTCGCCATGCGATCCAGGTCCAGGAGCGGCTAGGCCTGGATGTGCTGGTGCATGGCGAGGCCGAGCGCAACGACATGGTCGAGTACTTCGCCGAGCAGTTGGATGGCTACCTGATCACCCGCTTCGGCTGGGTACAAAGCTATGGTTCGCGCTGCGTCAAGCCGGCGGTCATCTACGGCGACATCAGCCGCGAGCGCGCCATGACCGTGGACTGGATCACCTATGCCCAGCGACAGACCGGCAAGTGGGTCAAGGGCATGCTGACCGGTCCGGTGACCCTGCTGATGTGGTCGTTCGCCCGCGAAGACCTGCCGCGGGAAGTCCAGGCACGGCAGTTGGCCCTGGCGGTTCGCGACGAAGTGCAGGACCTGGAGCGCGCCGGGATCCGCATCATCCAGATCGACGAGGCGGCGTTTCGCGAGGGGCTGCCGCTGCGTCGGGCACAGTGGCCGGCCTACCTGGAATGGGCAGTGCAGGCGTTCAGGCTGTGCGCCAGTGGAGTGGCCAATGCGACGCAGATTCACACGCACATGTGCTACAGCGAATTCAACGACGTGATCGAGGCCATCGCCGCCATGGACGCGGATGTCATCACCATCGAGACCTCGCGCTCGGACATGGAGTTGTTGCAGGCCTTCGAAGCGTTCGAGTACCCCAATGACATTGGTCCAGGCGTGTACGACATCCATTCGCCGCGGGTGCCTGCCACCGAGCAGATGCTGCGCTTGCTGACCTTGGCCGCAGCGCGTATCCCGGCCGAACGGTTGTGGGTCAACCCTGATTGCGGGCTGAAGACCCGTGCCTGGCCCGAAACCGAAGCGGCGCTGGTCAACATGGTCGCGGCCGCGCGCCAGGCCCGGCAACGGCTGGCCTGAGCGCGAACCACAGACCGTACAGCGGAGTTCATCAAACGGTCACAGAAGTGTGGCAGCGCGATGTACGAAAAGTCATCAGACTCGCGCCTCAATGGGGTTCTGCGTTCTGGTGCAAGTCATGCGTCTATGGGTGTTTCTGACCGCGCTGCTGTGCGGTCAGTGGGTTTTTGCAGCTGCACGCTGCGATGTCGATGTTCCGCTTCAACACGCTCCACTGGCTCAGGTCAACCTGGCCTATCAAAGTATCGGTCGCGTCCAGGACCCAGCGCTGTTGCTGGTGATGGGGCTGGGTGGGCAATTGATCGACTGGCCCGATGAAGTGGTCAGCGCCCTGTGTGAGCAGGGCTTTCGGGTGATTCGCTACGACAATCGCGATGTCGGCCTGTCGACCTGGTCGCAGCCGCCGCCGTCGGCCAACCTGGCCTTCGAGGTGCTGCGCTACAAGCTGGGCCTGGCGGTGTCGGCGCCGTACAGCCTGACCGACATGGCCGATGACGCACTGGAATTGATGGATGCGCTGCAGGTGCAACGCTTCCACGTGCTGGGCGCGAGCATGGGTGGGATGATCGCCCAGCACCTGGCCGATCGTGCGCCGCAGCGGGTGCAGAGCCTGACTTTGATCATGTCGAGTTCGGGCGCGCCGGGCCTGCCGGAGCCGCGTCCGGCCTTGCTTCAGCTGCTGGCCAAGCGCAGCGCGCCGAGCCGGGAGTTGGCGCTGCAGCAACAGGCTGACTTGCTGGCAGCGTTGGGCAGCCCGCAGATCGCCGATGATCGCGCCGAGCTGCTGCATCAGGCGCAGGTGTCATACGACCGTGCGTTCAATCCACTGGGCGTGCAGCGACAGATCATGGCGATTCTGGCCGAGCCCAGCCGGGTGGCCTTGCTCAACCGCCTGCGGGTGCCGACGCTGGTGGTGCATGGCACGGCCGATCCGCTGCTGCCGGTGATGCACGGGGTGCATCTGGCGGCGCATATCAAGGGCAGCCAGTTGCGGCTGATACCGGGGTTGGCGCATCGCTTCCAGGAGGCCTTCAAGGCGCCGCTGTTGGGGGCGGTGCTGCCGTACCTGGCGCAGCAGCGGCAGCGGGAGGGGGTGTTGGCGGGGTTGTAGTGGGTTGTGGGGTGTCAGGCAGGGCCTCTTCGCGGGCAGAGACCCGCTCCCACAGTTCAAGGCTCCACTCGCTCTGTGTGGGAGCGGGGCGGGCGGCTGAGCCCTCTGCCCGCGAAGAGGCCGGCAAGCCAATCACACCTATCAGTTCAACCCGTACTTCTTGACCTTGTCGAACAGGGTGGTCTTGGCCATGCCCAGCTCCTGGCTGGCCT